>NZ_JBSVXD010000073.1:0-26788 GCF_054070755.1 Pseudomonas sp. SDO5591_S426
GGCGTGAATCCAGCCGCTTGTCTCGCCAGTTAGTAGCCGTTTTGGCCGCTGACGCGGCCCAAACGGCATTACGAACGTCTACGTCACTAACTAAGCTAATTCGCGCTTTCGCCCGCTGATTCCATAGGCAACCCTCGCGACTCTCATTTTTGAGGTGTTTAGCGCGTTTTGACACAGCCTGGGTCGTTAGCTGCCCTTTAAAACAGGCAGCCACGGGTCTGAGCAGCCCTCCCCGACTGACAACGATCGAACCCCGCACACCCTTCACACTCACACCTGATCCATAGCCTCGACCACGCCCTGATCCTCCCCCAGAAATCCGCCACTCTGGTGCTGCCAAAGCCGCGCATAGATGCCGTTCTTCGCGAGCAATTCGGTGTGGGTGCCCTGTTCGATGATGCGTCCGTCATCCATGACAACCAGTCGATCCATCGCCGCAATCGTGGACAGCCGATGGGCGATGGCGATCACGGTTTTACCCTCCATCATTTCATCAAGGCTTTCCTGAATGGCCACTTCGACTTCCGAGTCCAGCGCGCTGGTGGCCTCGTCAAGCAGCAGAATCGGGGCGTTCTTGAGCATCACTCGAGCAATCGCGACGCGCTGGCGCTGGCCGCCCGACAGCTTGATGCCGCGCTCGCCCACCAGGGTGTCGTAGCCGGTGTGGCCTTGCCGGTCGCTCAGTTGGCTGATGAACTCATGGGCCTGGGCACTGGCCGCGGCGCTGCGGATCTGTGCGTCGGTCGCATCGGGACGGCCATAGGCGATGTTGTCGCGAATGGAACGGTGCAACAGGGAAGTGTCTTGGGTGACCATGCCGATGGCGCTGCGCAGGCTGTCTTGTGTCACTTTTGCGATGTCTTGCCCGTCGATGCGAATCTGCCCGCTGTCGACATCATAGAAGCGCAGCAGCAGGTTGATCAGCGTGGATTTGCCTGCGCCTGAGCGACCAACCAGGCCGATTTTTTCGCCCGCGCGAATGTTCAGGCTCAGGCCGTCGAGCACCTGGCGTTCGCCGCTGTAGTTGAAGCTCACCTTGTCGAAAGTGACCGCGCCGCCGGAGGTCACCAGCACGCCCGCGTCCGGCGCATCTTGCACCTTGGGGCCGCGGGTAAACGTCGCCATGCCATCCTGCACGGTGCCGATGCTCTCGAACAGCGAGGTCATTTGCCACATGATCCAGTGCGACATGCCATTAATACGCAACGCCATGGCGGTGATTGCCGCCACGGCACCTGCGCCGACCTCACCCTGATGCCATAACCACAGCGCATAACCGCCGGCGGCCATGATCAACGCCACCACCAATGCCTGGTTGACGATCTCGAACTGGCTGACCAGGCGCATCTGGCGAAAGCCGGTTTGCTTGAAATCCTCCATCGCTGCTCGCGCGAAGTGCGCTTCGCGATTGGAGTGGGAGAACAGCTTCACCGTCGTGATATTGGTGTAGGCGTCCGAGATACGCCCGGTCATCAGCGACCGCGCATTGGCTTGTTCCTGGCCGACTTTCCCCAAGCGCGGCACGAAGTACAGCATGGCCAGCCCGAACAACACGACCCAGGCAACGAAAGGCAGCATCAGCTTCAGTGCGAAGCCGCCGGCCAATGCGATGATCGCGATAAAATACACCCCGATCCCGGGGGCGATCTCGATCAGGGTGAATAGAACGTCGCGCACCGCTAGCGCAGTCTGCATCACCTTGGTGGTGACCCGGCCGGAAAACTCATCGGAAAAAAACGAAAGGCTCTGCCGCAGCATCAGGCGATGGAAATCCCAGCGCAGTCGCAACGGCAAGTTAATCGCCAATATCTGGTGCTGCACCATGGTGCGCAACGCCACCAGCCCGACACTGGTCACCATGACGATGCCCATGCCCCACAACACGCGGGTTTCCTGCGCAGCCGCCTCGCCACCTGCCTGCCAGGTCGAGAGCAGGTCCACGACTTGCCCGAGGAAGGAAAAAAGCCAGGCTTCGTAAATCGACACAGCGGCACTGAGCAACGTAAGCGCAAGGATGTAACCGCGGGCGCCCCGCGTACAGGCCCACAGGAATCGAGCCAGGCCGTTGGGTGGCGGTGGTACCTCGTCGGGCGGGAAAGGGTCGAGTCTTCGTTCAAACGCACGAAGCATGGTGTTCTCCAAAACGATCAAGTTGAGGGGATTCTGCCAGCGTTGGAAAATGACAGCTAAGCTTCTTTCTAATTTCGGGCGTATTGAGCAGATTGCGTTTTGCGTGGTAAGTCCTTCGCAATCGTCTCGGAGGGGAGCCAATGAAACGCTATGCAATGCTCATCGCGATCTCTTTGCTGACCACGGCTTGTCAGAGCACAAATGACGGCATCACCCGACTCGACAATTGTGTCTGCTATAAATCGCCCGAGAATAAGCATTTGCAAGCATCGCAAATAGCCTGGAAAGACCCCGATACGCTGCAGAAACAGTTCTCGCATTGCGTTTGCCGAGCCTTGATTGACCTGAAGGAATTCGATGATCCCGGTAAACTTTTCGTGCCCGGGACGCAAATAAAATGAGTGTCGGATCAAGCTATGCCATGGCCCCATCAGCGAAGGTCGACTTTTACCCCTGACTTCAGGGCCGTAGAAGCGCTTCATGAATTTCGATTGAAGGAACAGCCCCCTCCCCTCGCCGACTATCGAGCCAACGCCTGGTTTTGCTCACATCGAATATTTGACCTTGCTCCATCAGCATCATGAGGAGCTCATCCGACACGCGATAGCGACCACAGTCCGGACAATCCCGCTCTTCCCAGGGGCCGTGACATTGAATGCGCTGCGCAGTACCGACACATATAAGACAATTCATCGCGATCACCATAGCCGGGAGTGTGTCAGACGGTCGCGAGCTAATCGTGATCGTGTTTGAAGTCACCGCCGAGCGTGTTGAGAAACGGGTGATGGGTCGACAGGAAACCCCAGGCAGAGTTCGATGGCGTGTCGCTTACAGTACAAACAGGTCGCATCCACTGCTTCGACTGACCGCTTTCGGCTCCTTGCAGGTCGACTGCCAGGGGCCATTTTTCCACTGCTATGCTGATTGCATCTGTTTCTGCACTAGAGACGATCAACATGGCAGCACAAAGCAGGCATTCCCCGTTCAGGTTCAAGGCCATGGCCTACTCGGCTGGAGTTTTCCTTGTCGCTTGGGCTGCCATAAAGCTGCTCGACACTCACTTCGACCTGACGTTGTCAGCAGATACCACGGGCTGGCTACTGCGTTTTTGGGATTGGCTCTCGCTGGAAACGCCAATGCCGAATTGGTCACTGATGATTATCGCGATTTTACTCAGCACTATGTCTGTAGCGATTTATTACGCCCGGATCACTGATGGAACTTACGGCGAGTTACACGAGATAGAGCGGAAAGTTTACAAAAAAAACAACCCTCAATTTCCAAAGCTGACAGATAACCAAACGCTGCTGATGGAAGCATTGGCCTATCATGCGAACTTCAGAAAAGTTGCAAACCTGGACTCGATTTGCAAGCTTGTCTCACTCAGCACATTGGAAGTTGAAGCCGGTCTAAAGCAACTCCAAGCGAAACGTCTTGTGGAGCAAAAAGTGACAAGGGGCACATTCGGCGCCACCACTTTTGAACTGACCTTGGCCGGTAAGGATTATGCATTGGAGAGACTTAAACTAACGTAGGACAGACCGTCGGCTTCCCTGTTATCGGAGAGCGTTGGGATAGAGGGAAGTTTCGTCGCGAGTGAACGATGAGCGCATTGGCTGTCGACCGGCAAGGCCGGAGGAGGCAATTTGAAACCGTTTCCGCTCAGACCTGGCGCCTCTTTGGACATGTTTCTTCAAGCGTGTCTGCCTCGCCGAGACGCGGTGCCGCCAACCTTGACGGAAAAAGCCATCATCCCGGGCATCCCTGATGCTCGCTACAGGCTGGACCATGACCAGACCCCTTTCATTGAGGATGCGGTTCAGTCCAACAAACGTGAGAGCCTGTTGCTCGCCGAGGCCGGGAAGCCGAACGATGTCCTGCCTGTCGCACACATGCTGGCAGTTTCCGGCGGCGGAGATGCAGGCGCATTCGCAGCGGGGCTGATTGCCGGATGGACCACGCATGGGTCCCGCCCCAGGTTCAAGGTCGTGGCGGGCATTAGCGCGGGCGCCCTCGTCGCCCCGTTCGCCTACCTGGGGTCTGAGTACGACGGCGTGATTCGTTACGTATCCAATGCAATTGGGCCAAAAGACATTTTTCATTCGCGAAACGTGTTAACGCGTTTTGCCAGCGACGGTATCGCGGACAGCAAGCCACTGTCGCGGCTCATCGCAAAATACGTCACGGCAGAGATTCTTGCGGCGATTGCGCTGGAGTATTCCAAAGGACGAATTCTGCTGATCGGCACCACTGACCTTGATTCAGGGCGGCCAGTCACCTGGGACATGGGCGCTATTGCCGCAAGCCAAGCACCGGGAGCGCTCGAACTCTTTCGCAGCATCATGCTCGCTTCCATGAGCATTCCCGGTGCAGTCTCACCGGTCATGATCGATGTGGAGGTGGACGGCAAACAGTTTCAGGAAATGCACGTGGACGGCGGGGTCATCACGCAAGTGTTTCTATACCCACCTAACACTGTGATGGCGCTGAGCAAAGCCGTCGGAGCCCCTTTGCGACTCGACCGCCATTTCTATGTCATTCGTAACGGGACACTGGAGCCACAGTGGTCCGGGACCAAACGACGTACGTTGAGCATCGGCGGTCGCGCCATCAGTGCGTTGATTCAAACTCAGGGGATCAGTGATCTGGAGCGAATTTACCGTATGGCGCAGCAGGATGGAGCGGATTTCAATCTTGCGTACATCGGCTCCGACTTCAACTTTCCGCACCTTCGAAAATTCGATGGCGAGTACATGAAGCGTCTATTCGATTACGCCTTTCAACTCAGCGTAAAGGGCTATCCGTGGCATAAATCGCCGTACTCGGAGAACACCAAACGATAAAAACCCGCTAATAGATTGAGGCAGCCTGGCGCATCCGCCCAAAAACGGCAGTGAGCGGAACAAAATCAGGCGTGGTATTTCAACACGAGTGCCTCATACCCCGCCTTTTCGGGACCAGCAGTCAAGCTGCGGCAAGTCCTCCATCAATCAGGTAGATCGCGAAAGAAAAAGTCACGATCGACAACACCGTACTGACCAGGATGGAGGTCGCGGCTTCACTCTGATAGGCGCCGGTCTGGTTCGCGAACATCGCCGGGATGGTCGCCGACGGAAGCGCACAAAGCAGGATCATTTGTTGGGCATAAAGTCCATGGGTGCCCAGTACCACAGTGGCGGCGAACATCAACACCGGGTGTACGAACAGCTTGAGCCCAAGGTTGCCCCACACCTCACCTGACATTTTCAACTTCTCGGACGACATGATCAGTCCCAGGCACAGCAGGGATACACCAGGCGTTGCCTTGCCGAGAAGATTGAGTGACTCCGCAGCAATCGGCGGCAGCTTGACCTGCAGCAGTGAAATCAGAATGCCAAGGGCCGGTGCCCACATCAGCGGACGGCGTACCGCTCCCGACAGGCTCGACACGAACGCCTGGGTGCCACTGCCCTTTCCATCGGCAATGGTGAGCAACATGGTCGTCAGGGGGATCATCACCAGGCTGGCGACCAGGTTCAGCACCAGCACCGAGTAAATGCTGCCGGCTCCGTACATTGTTGCGAGGATCGGGATGCCCATGAAGGCCGCGTCCGGGTAACCATTGACGAAGCCCTTGAGCGTTGCGACCTTGAGATTGCGCGTGGTGAACCAGCCGATTGCGAGCGCGATCGTGTACATGCCCATAATGCCGATAAACGTAGCCACGACGAATTTGAAGTCGAAGAGCTGTTCACGAGGCGTGCTCGCCATCCCGACAAACAGCAGTGCCGGGAAAATCCAGCCGAGTACCAGCCGGCTGATCAGCAGGCTGTCCGAATGGGTAAGCCGTCCGCGCTTGCCGGCGATGTAGCCAAGCGCGATCACAAAGGCGACGGGCAAAATTGGCCCTACGATTCTGTCTAACATGTGCTCAATCCTCGTATTTATTTTTATCAAGAATGTCGTCGTGGTTGATCGACGCCGATACGGCGGCCTCGATCAACGCGGCAATGGCCAGGCGGCCGTTACGGTTAGGGTTTGAAGCGATAGTCCCGAATGACGTCCTGGTCCGGCTCGATTCCTAGCCCAGGCCCTTGGGGTACGTCGATGCGGCCGTTACGCGGAATGATGGCGTCGCCATAGAGCTGCGCTTCGAGATCGAAGTAACGCCATTCGACCAAGGACTTCGCGCCGCCGAGGGCGGCACTGCCATGCACGGCGGCCAACAGTCCCGGGCCGTCATAAAAGGCGTGGACCATCACGGTGACGCCATGCGCATTGGCCAGCGCATAGACTTTTTGCAGTTCGGTGATGCCGCCCATTTTTGCCGGGCTGGGCTGGATGAAATCGACCGCGCCGGCTTCAAGCAGATGCTGGAAGTCCATCAGCGTCGAAGCGTTCTCGCCGGCTGCAACCGGGATGCCGCCGTGTTGGCGCACCCTCGCCAGACCCGCATAGTCTTCCGGCGGCCACACCGGTTCTTCGATCCAGCGCAGATTCAACGGACGTAGCTTCTCGGTCATATCGAGCGCTTCGCGAACCGACCACGGGGCGTTGACGTCGAGGGTGATTTCCACGCCGGGACCGGCGGCTTCGCACGCGGCGCGGATTACATCTGCATTCACTTCATGCAACTTGAGATGACGGAAACCGCTGTTGACCGCGCGCTGCACATTGACCCGAATCAGTTCAGGGTCGGCATAGCGGATCAAGCTTGCATATGCCGCCAGCGACGTGGCCTCGCTGCCACCCAGCAATTGGTAGATCGGTTTATCAGCCGCTTTGCCGGCGATATCCCACAGCGCGATGTCAATTGCTGACAGGCCATAGATGAATGCGCCACTGCGACCAAAGACGTGAAACTTCTTCTGCAGATCCCCCTGCAGTTTTTCGCGCCGCGTCACATCACTGCCGATCAGCTCAGGCGCGAGGATCGTGTCGATCACGACTTGCACTGCTGGTATCGCGGTGAAGCCGAAGGTTTCGCCCCAGCCGACGATACCCTCGTCCGTGGTGATTTTAACCACCAGGGAATCGACCATCTGCAGGTCTTTCGGGCCCCAGACGCCGCCCGCCGACGGACCACCCGTAGTGAAGGGAATCCGAAGCGGAATGGTTTCGATGCTGGCAATTTTCATAGGACTTCGCCTCAAGCAGGTTGCAGGGTGGCGCGGCGATTTCGGGATTTCGCTCGTGCCGGGTTGAGGACAACGTACATGACGTCCTGTTGTCCTTCAACTGAACAACTACTGCTTTTTGCTAGACCTTCGTCTAAATATCACTTAACTATATGTTTTTATTGGTTATTAATTTTATTAGCCACAGTGAAATTCAGTTTTAACTGTTGGGAACAAGTCTTCTGATGTAGATTAAGAAGACAAGTGGAAGGGATGAAAAGAATGAGTGAAATGAATGTGCAACCCGTGGCGCGGCGTCCTCATCTGGCTGAGCACATCGCCCGCTCGTTGAGCGACGAGATTGCGTCCGGCCGACTACGCCCGGGAGACCGGTTGCCAACCGAGCAGTTTCTCTCGCAAAACTTTGGCGTCAGCAGGAACGTCGTGCGCGAAGGGATTGCCACGCTTCGAGCTCAGGGGTTGATCCAGTCCCGCCAAGGCGTTGGCGTATTCGTCTCGGCCGCAGCCCCATCGCCGGAGATTTCGCCCGAGCGCGACAGCGCGCCGTTGCTGGACGGTGACAATACGATTCGCAACATGTTCGAAGTGCGGGCCGTCCTGGAAAGCCAGGCTGCCGCGCTTGCGGCGTCGCACATGACGCCCCACAAGCTGAAAACGATCCAGGCTGCGGTCCTGCGAATGCAATACGTAGGTGAACCTACGCTGGACACTGTGAACGCCGACCTCGACTTCCATCGGGCCGTGGCCGCAGCGTCTGGCAATGACTATCTCGAGACAATGATTCGCACAGTGCTCGAGCCAATGCGGGCACTGATCACCATGAACTTTGCGCGACGAGGCCCAGTGTTCAGCAATATTCCGCATGCAGCACGCGGTGAGCATGAAGATCTCGTGCAGGCGTTGACCGATGGGAATGCGGCGGCGGCACGTCAGATCATGGGGCAGCATATCGTCAGTGCAGCATCCCGATTCGGCTACGAAATCGATTTCTTCTAGTGACAAATAGACGATGGCGGTTGTCTCGTTATCCTACAAGTGAGCTGCCACTACTGCCTGATACCTGATACACATGCCCGACCGTGTTGCGACGAACAAACATTGATCCTCCGGCAGTGCGTTAGGCCTCAAACGTGCGACGGGAAGTGCGGCAAGATGTACTCGCCGAGCTCGTCAAGAATCTCGCCGTAGGGCTGGCGACTGACCTTTGGGTTGAGCGCGATATGCGAAACACCGGCCGCCTGCGCTTGCTCCAGGTAGTTACGCAGACCGTTGCGCCCGGCCCGGAAGCCACCCTGGATGCGCTGGAATGGCTGGTCCGGGTTATCACTGAGGTCGAAATAACCGCCTAACCCTAACGGCTTGAACGCGTTGCGACCTTCGAACTCGCGCACTTTGGCGTGCCAGGTCTCGCCCAACGATGCCAACCGCTCGGGGCTTTGCACCCCGGCCAGATAGCCATCAAGGTGTTCGGCCAACCATTCAACGCTTTGCTGCGCCTGGCCGACAGCGATTGAAGGGACGCGCCCATACGGCGCTTTCGGTACCAGGTCGAGATTGCCGGATGAGCCACCGAATCGCTCGGAACGAAAGCGCGGGAAATCCTGCTCGATCAGGGTGCGGAACACCGAAAAGGCATCACGATAGCGTTCACCACGGGTTTCAAAATCGATACCCAGCATCGGGTAGTCGCTATATCGATCGCCCGATGACAGCCCCAACACCAGGCGCCCTTCGCTCAACTGATCCAGGGACGTCGCCTGCTTGGCCAGGTACATGGGCTCATGGGTAGGCAGCACGATACCGGTGGTTCCCAGGACGATGCTGCGTGTGGCAGCGGCGAGGAAGCCGATGTAAACCAGGGGTTCAAAAATGTGCGCCACATCGTTGTACTCCGGGTCAAAGAAAGGAATGTCACGCATCCACAGCGCGCCAAAACCTAACGCCTCGGCGCGTTGCGCCATTTCCACGTGACCACGCATGGTCGGTGCCGCTCGGCCGGCGTGGGTTTCGAGGGGTAAAATCAGGCCAACCGTCAACGCCTGCGGATGAAACAAGCGTTGAAAGCCAGGATGACGTTCAAGCGCAGGATGGGCCGTCGGTAAGGCGGCGGGTTGCACTTGTGGCGAACGTTGGGTGGCGATAGTCATGATGGCAGTCTCGGTGAGTGGCGATGACTGACATATTTATTGAATCCTCATCTCGGATAAACCACACCAACAGACCATCACAGGGTCCACTGAGTCCCCAATATTTTTCAGGCTTCCCAAGGCACTCCTGATTCCCAGCGCTCAATCAACAGGTCAATAAACGCGCGCACGCGCGGGGACAATTGGCGCTTGCTCGGGTAGACAACCCGGATGGGATCGGGTTGTGCACGGTAAGGTTTGAGTACTTCCACCAACGTCCCCTCGCGCAAGTCGTTTCCAGTGATATAGGTCGGTAAGTGAATCAGGCCAATGCCAGTCAGCGCCGCTTCGCGCATGGCTTCGGAGCTGTCGATGTTTAGCCGACCTGGCTGTTCGTACAAATAAAGGCCGGTGGGTGTCTGGTAACGCCAGACACTGGCCTGGCCACTGATGAAAGCGATGGTGTCACGCCCGACAAGTTCCTCAGGTGTTTGCGGTACACCGCAACGGGCCAAATAAGACGGCGAGGCACACGTTGCGAACTGCTGCCAACCCACGGTGCGGGTCAATAGTTGTGAATCATCTTTTGGCGTGCCGATGCGGATGGCTATGTCGATACCTTCATCTACCAGGTCGACATAACGATCAGTAAACCAGACGTCTGCGCGAAGCTCAGGCCACTGTTTCAGATAAGCATCCAGAATCGGCAGGATATGACGCTGGCCGAAGGAAAGTGGGGCTGTGAGTTTAAACGTGCCGGTCGGTCGCCCACGGCGCAAGGCCATGGTTGCATCCACCTCATCAAGGTCCTCGAGAATTTGCTTCCAGCGCTCATAGGCGACCTGCCCTTCATCAGTCAGGCTCAGTTTGCGCGTCGTACGATTTAACAGCCGTGCTCCCATCCGACCTTCAAGACGAGCGATACTTTTACCTACAGCCGATCGGGTCAGACCAAGTGAGGCGGCCGCGGAGGTAAAACTTCCAGCCTTCACAGCGCAGACAAACGCAGCAATGTCACCGAATCGGTTGGCTTCCATTGGTAGCTTTACTCCAGTGCATACTTACGTTGTAGCGGGACATAACGCCCGAAAGATTGGTGCTTTTGCTGCTGCCGCTGGATCACAAATGATTGTCCCAGCCAAGGAGGTAGTGCCACAGAACCCCAGGCGCTGTCGACTCATGTTTTATCTCCTGCTGATTGGCCATTGAGTGGCCGATTATTGCTGTCGGTGATCACATCCTGTTCGGCAGTGATGTGCCGGATTTCTTCCTCACCCACTATGACTTCGTCCCCCCGCTGACTGACACCACCAGCCCTCCCAACGGCCCGACCGGTTTGCCGCCGCTGACGGACATGCTGGTGACAAAAAAGCTTGTCCGGCTCGCCAATTGGCCGCCCGGTAATACGGCGACTGGCTTTAACCTTCCCCCGTTCCAGATCCCCACCTTACCTGGCTATTACGTGAACCTGATTAGTTACCCTATGTATCAACTGATATGCCTGATCGTCCGTTTATCTAAATAATCGACATAAATATAGTGACCCCATCGTTCTCCAGAAATACAGCCAGGATTTTTTCCTAAACAATCATACGATCGCTGTTGGCTGGCCGGCAGAAGACGGGAATCACACAAAGTTGAGCACTGACATGACCACAAAAGTTGCCGTTATCTATCACAGTGGATATGGGCACACCGCCAATGTCGCAAAAGCTGTAGCCCGCGGTGCGGAAGGTGTTGAAGGCACAAAGAGCCTGCTTGTGCAGGTCGAGGATATTGACCAGCACTGGGACGCCCTGGAAAAAGTGGATGCCATCATCTTCGGCTCCCCTACGTACATGGGGAGCGCATCGGCGCAGTTCAAAACCTTCATGGACGCCACCTCTCGCCACGTATTCGCCAAAGGCGGTGTCTGGGCTGACAAGGTTGCTGCGGGATTTACCAATGCGGCATCGCGTTCGGGCGACAAATTGGCAACGTTGCAGCAACTGAGCATTTTCGCTGCCCAGCACTCAATGCACTGGGTGAATCTCGGTCTGCCACCTGGACACAACAGCTCGACCACCACGGAAGAAATGCTGAACCGCGACAGCTACTTCATTGGTGTTGGTGCCCAGTCCAATTTCGATGAAGGACCGGATGTAGCCCCCAAAAATCCTGACATCCTGACGGCAGAGCACCTCGGCGCCCGTGTAGCACGCGTAGCCCAAGAGCTTGTAGAAGGCCGTCGCAGCCTCGCCCAACAATTCTCTTGAAAAGCAGAGGACTCTCCATGAGCACGCCTATACGCGTTGATTTCATTTCCGACGTTGTTTGCCCCTGGTGCGCAATCGGCCTGGGTGCATTGGAACAAGCCATTCAGCGCCTGGCAGATGAAGCAGTCGTCGAGATCAATTTCGAACCTTTCGAGTTGAACCCGAATATGCCTCAGGGTGGGCAAAACGCGGTCGTGCACATCATGCAGAAATACGGAAGTAACGCAGCAGACATCGCGCGAGGTCAGGACAGTATTCGCTCTGGCGGAAACAGCGTTGGATTTCACTTTGATTTCGATAAAAGAACCCATTTCTACAATACGTTCGATGCGCATCGATTGATGTTTTGGGCCGATCTTGAGGGAATGCAGCGCCCTCTTTCCCATGCACTTTTCGCGGCTTACTTCACCGATGGGCAGGACATCAGTTCACATAAAGCGCTGGCCAGCATCGCGAGCAGTGTTGGTTTGTCTGAAGATCTGGCCAATGAAGTTCTTTCTTCGAATCTGTATGCCAACGAAGTGCGTGAGCGTGAGTTCTATTTCACCAGCCGCGGCATTCATTCCGTTCCTGTCGTCGTACTCAACGGCCGTCAAATAATCACTGGCGCTCAAACGGCGGATTACTACGAGCAATCACTTCGAAAGATCGCTGCTCAAAATTGAGGCACAGACAGGCCGCAATCCTTAGGGCCAAAAGCTTCGATGATCTCTCGGATCGATACTCTTGAAACCCGATTTCTCCTTTCTGGTCACCGCAGAACTCCACCTTTCGCTGCGGTGACTTTTTTTTGTGAGGCTGCAGGTCCGAATGAACCGGATGACTGTTTCGAGAATTACTTGGGACAAGTCATTCCCACAGGTGGGCGCCGGGATTTTTTGTGGGTTGTGTATCGCTGTGTAAGTTTGATTGGGAACATACCGGCGATTACAAAACCGGTACAGGGTGGATACATCGAGGTGGCACAGTTTTCCCACACCTCCTTTCCACCCTTCACTCGGAGCCCTCCGATGAGTAAATTGCTGTCTGCCCTGGCCCTTGGTTGCGCCTTGGGTTTGTCTCTTTCCAACACTGCACAGGCTGCCGAATCGGCGGGGTATTCCACAGAGCAACTGGCGGTTGCGTACCGCAGTATAAAGGTAGATGACCTGACGATTTTCTACCGCGAAGCCGGTCGGCCGGATGCGCCGACCTTATTGCTGCTGCACGGCTTTCCCAGTTCTTCACGCATGTATGACCCGCTACTGGCGCGGCTGGCTCAGAATTATCATCTGGTGGCTCCGGACTATCCGGGCTTTGGTCATAGCGATGCGCCGGACCCCAAGGGGTTTGCCTATACCTTCGATCATCTGGCCAGTGTGATGGAGCATTTCACCGAGGCGTTAGGGCTGAAAAACTATGCGCTGTATGTGCAGGATTACGGCGGTCCGGTTGGCTTCAGAATGATGCTGACTCACCCTGAACGGGTACAGGCGCTGATTGTTCAGAATGCAGTTTCCCATGAGGATGGTTTGGGGCCGTTGTGGCAAAAACGTCGTGAGTTCTGGGCCAATCGGGCGGCGAACGAGGCGGGGCTACGGGCGAGTTTTTTCTCCTTCGCGACCACTCGGCAGCGGCATGTGGGGGCCAACCCGAATCTCGAGGTTTTCAATCCGGATCTATGGACCGACGAGTTCAACTTCCTGAACCAGCCGGGGCAAGCGGATATTCAGAGCGATCTGTTCTACGACTATCGCAACAACGTGGCCAGCTATCCGAAGTGGCAAGCGTGGTTGCGCGAACACCAACCACCGACGCTGGTGGTTTGGGGAAAGTTTGATCCATCTTTTGATGTGGCTGAGGCCGAAGCGTATCGCCGGGATTTGCCGAATGCCGAGGTTCATGTACTGGAGGCGGGGCATTTTGCGCTGGATGAACAGCCAGGGCAGATTGCCGGGTTGGTGGGGGCGTTTCTTGGTAAACACATGAGGGAGTGATGTCGGCTGGGCTGACAAGGTTAAGACGGTGGTGCTGGAGTCAATGCAAATCGACCCCAGCACCTACAACCGGCTTACTCGAAACGACCGACCAGGATTACTTCATTTTCGCCAAGATGGCCACGGCGACTGCCTTGGCCGACTGTGGGTTCTGGCCGGAAATGACTTCACGGTCTTCGATCACGTTCTCGCTCCATGGCTTGGCTTCGGAGAAGTTGGCACCGGCTGCCGTCAAGCCATCCTGCGGGAACAGTTTCATATGGCCGCCGCCGAGGAAACCTTTGGCCTGCTCCTCTTCCGCGTCGGTGAAAGCGGTGACTTTGTAGCCCTTGTAAATCCAATTGGCTGGCGCTGCCGGATGTTTGCCCGATTCCAGCGCGGAGACAAAGCCGTGCGCGTCCGGGATCGCCGACAACATGGCTATGGTGCCATGACAGGTGAAGCCGGTGATCTTGCCTTTTTCATGGAAGTTGGTCAGCAGTTGGCCCAGCTGCTTGTCCTTCAGCAGATCCTGCATCGGGATATGGCCGCCAGGCACGAATACGGCATCGAACTTGTCGTAGCCGATTTTCTGAACCTGCGCGAAGCTGATTGCCGGCGAGCCGCTCTTCGAGGTCAGCTTCAGCGTGTCCAGCAGCGCGAGACTTTCCTGACGGGCCTTTTCATCGCCGCCCCAGAAGCTCACATCATTGGATTTCTGATCCGCGGTTGGCGCCTTGCCGCTAGGGGTGGCAAATACGACGGTTTGACCCGCCGCGATGAAGGTCTGCACAGGTTGCATTAATTCGTTCAGGAAGAAACCTGTTTGCATGACCTTGCCGTCTTTCAGGTCCAGTTGATCCTGATCCGACAGTACAACCAACACCGTGCCGGCGTTGGCATAGTTAGCGGCAGCGGCTAGCAGGGCAGCAAGAATAGTTTTTTTCACGCGATTCTCCAGTAGGGATGGTTGTTGGGGCCATCTTATTACTAGAGCAGAGAACGATAGAGTCCTTGAATCGAATTTCACTTGTTACATTGAGTAATCAATATTTGCAACTTACGTCCTTGAAGTGCTTGGTCAGGAGCTAGAATTTTCTTGGCGCAAACTCCAGGTCATAGCTGTTTGCAGCAAGGGATCTGCTTATGCAGCGCATCGTCATACTGAGCAACGCAGGAAATGGGAAATCCACACTGGCCCGTGATATAGACCGTCTCCATTAATGAATACAGACCCAGATGGCTTCGCTTACCTGGGCTTTCACAATCCGCTTTATAAAAAGGAATTTTACCGGTGTCCGAACATCGCATTCGCCCCCTCGCCCTCTGCATCTTTCATCATCGTGGCAAGATTTTGGTCAATCAGTTTCACGATACCGAGGAACAACGAACCCTCTATCGTCCCATCGGCGGCGGCATCGAATTTGGCGAGAGAAGTGCTGATGCGATTGTCAGGGAGGTTCAGGAAGAACTGGGTTTGTCGATTCATGGCGTTCGCCTGCTGGGTACTCTGGAAAGCCTTTTCACCTACGCCGGCAAGCCAGGGCACGAAATCGTCCAGATCTATGACGCGACATTCGACGACGTGCTTGTCTACGAAAAAAACGAGATAGAAGGTCAGGAAAGCAACGGGGCGGTTTTTCATGCCAAATGGTGCGACAGCACGAACTTCAGTCCCGCCTCCCCTTTGGTGCCTGAAGGCTTGCTCGACCTGCTCAAGTCCCTTTCGCTGCTGAAGTAAGCCACAGAGTGAGTGCGACCGTTGATGGAAACCGTCGGCACTGGTGACCGGCGGCTTTCACCGAGCCAGGTACCGTTATGCCCCGATCAGGCGGGCACGACAGTGCTGCATCCCTTTGGCGATCTGCTTTTCGATGGTGCGCTCCTTGATATCCAACTGCATAGCGATCTCGCGCAGGGTGAATCCTTCGCAACGGGAAAGCAGAAAAACTGCACGGTATTTTTCCGGCAGATCGTCCAGCGCATCGGACAGTCTTTCCAGTTCCTGACGAATCCCGGCAGCTTTGTCCGGTGGTGACAACGGGCACTCCACTTCTTCGGCCAACTCGATTTCGCCCAGGTAACGGCCATGGGTCGTATCTTGTCGCTGCTTGTCCAGCAACAGGTTGATCGCCGTGCGATAGAGATAGGCCAACGGCTTGTCCGGCTGCTTCGTAGAGTGCCTGGCTGCACGCAGCCACGTTTCCTGAACGATGTCCGACGCAGTGACCGCTGAGCCCGCTCTGCGCTGGATGTAGGCCTTGAGTTCCTCGTAGTGGATCTCAACCATTTGGGCCAAAGAAGGACGTTTACAGGAGGCCATTTTGAGAAAAGTTCGGGTCAGGGAATGTGCCGGACGCTACCACATATGATAAATATTCTCAAATAGGTATAAAACCCATTCCGCAATTATTAACGCATGCGTATGATAGCGATTCTCAAATAACACTAATTCATATGTGAGTTCGCATGTCCGCCCCAATCTTCCTGTGTGCAGAAAACACCGTTGCCCCGCGTTCGTCCCTGGCACTCCGGCCTCTGGCTCTCGCAGTACACATGCTTGCGGCCGGTATCACCGTCGCGGCTCCGTCCTTGCAGGCGGCGGAAGCAACTGAGCAGACGACTGAAAGCGCTTTGACCTTGAACCCGATCGCAATCACCGAGACTGCCAACGCAGAGCAAGTCGGGGTTACCGAGGGCACTAACTCTTACACGACGGATGCTGCGCGCACGGCCACGCCGTTGACCATGTCGCTGCGCGAAACACCGCAGTCCGTCAGCGTCGTCACCCAACAGCGCATTCAAGACCAGGATCTGAAAACCATCCTCGACGTGGTCAACAACGCCACCGGTGTGTCGGTCAATCGCTATGAAACCAGCCGTGCCCAGTTCAACGCCCGTGGTTTTGAACTCAACTCGCTGATGATCGATGGCGTACCGACCATCTATGAGCAGCCATGGAGTTCGGGTGAGATTTTCAGCAGTCTGGCCATGTATGACCGCGTTGAAGTGGTACGCGGCGCCAACGGTTTGATGACCGGCGCGGGTGACCCTTCCGCATCCCTCAACATGGTGCGCAAGCGCGCCAACAGCAAGGAACTGAAGGGTTCGGTAGAGCTGAGCGCCGGTACTTGGGACACCTATGGCGTCGAGACCGATGTGTCCACGGCGCTGAACGAGGAAGGCACGATTCGCGCGCGCTTTGTCGGGGAGACCAATGAGGGCGACACCTGGATCGACATGAACTCGAACAAGCGCCAGACCCTTTATGGCACGATGGACATCGACCTGACGCCCGACACCACCTTGTGGTTCGGCTTGAGTCATCAGGAAAGCAACGCCGAATCTCCAATGTGGGGTGGCCTGCCGGTCTGGTATGCCGATGGCAGCCGCACTCACTGGAGCCGCTCGAAGACAACGTCTGCTGACTGGAGCAAGTGGGACACCACTTACAAAACCTACTTCGTCAACCTCGACCACACGTTTGCCAACGACTGGCAAGTCCACCTCAGCTACAACCGTGGCGAGCGAACCGGCGACTCTTCCCTGCTGTATCTCTCCGGCAATCCCGGGCAGAACGGCAGCTCTGGCATGTTCTCGTTCCCGGCGACCTACAAGACCGAGACGACCCAGGACGACTACGGCATCCGCTTCAATGGCCCGTTCACGTTCCTGGGCCGCGAGCACGAAGTGGCCTTCGGTTACGTGGACAGCAAACAGAAGTTCGACGCCGATGCACTCAACGCGCAAACCGGGTTTGACGGGGTCGCAGACTTCGATGCCTACAACGGCCACTTCCCCGAGCCGATCTGGGGCCCGCGGACTGACTACGGCTACAGCGAGACTCGCCAGAAAGGGCTTTACGCAGCCACCCGCCTGAACGTGACCGACGATTTGAAAGTGATTCTCGGCGCCCGTGAAAGCTGGTACGAGAAGACCGCCGATGACGTGTTCTCGGAAGTGAGCAAGACCGATGTCGATCACGAGCTGACGCCTTATGCCGGCGTGGTCTACGACCTCACCGACAACCTCTCGGCCTATGCCAGCTATACGGAAATCTTCCTGCCGCAGTCGGTACGCGACCGCAATGGCCAGGAACTCGACCCGATTGTTGGCGAGAGCACGGAATTGGGCCTCAAGGGTGAATACTTCGGTGGCCGCTTGAACGCCTCCGCGGCGATCTTCCAGATCAAACAGGATAATCTGGGCAAGAACACCGGCGAGCTGATCGACCCTGCGAACCCCGTCGGCGGCTTCGCCTACGAGGCCACCAAAGGCGCGACCAGCAAGGGTTTCGAGCTGGAAGTGTCCGGTGAAATCGCCACCGACTGGAATGCCACCGTCGGTTACACCCAGTTCAAGGCTGAAGACGCCCATGGCGACGACGTCAACACCCTGTACCCGACCAAGTTGCTGCGCACCTTCACCACCTACCGTCTGCCAGGTGTGTTCAACAAGCTGACCATTGGCGGTGGGGTTAACTGGCAGGACTCGATCTATACCTACGCCACCAACCCGGCCGGCAATTCCGAAAAAATCCAGCAGGATGCCTATGCACTGGTCAACCTGATGGCTCGCTACGAGATCACCGAAAACCTCTCGGCCCAAGTGAACGCGGACAACGTTACGGATGAGAAGTACTTCGACATCTTCGATGCCTACGGTGCGCTGACTTACGGTGCACCACGCAGCATTACGGCTTCAGCGAAGTATCGTTTCTAAGACACAACACTGGGTGGCCAGGCGCTGTGCCTGGTCTTCCTCAGCTCCGCTCACAATATTTTCACAACCGTCGGCGTACGGTAGATCCCACTCCTTTTGTGATTCCCGGCCCGCACTCCCCATCGCGGGCTTTTTTTTGCCTGCACTAAAGCTTCATGCAACCATCCAAAAGCAGCAGGCCCGTTGATACAACGAATGATGTCGTGCGCGTCGGGTCGGTCAGTTGGCTTCAAGCAGCTGTCTGCTACCAACTCCGCGAGGTTCATACGGATCGTCCCCCCAGCCACTGATCGAGCCTGGGCCACATCCGCTTGACCGCTGCCGGCCCCGCTACCAGGCTGACATGCCCGCCCGGTAGCATCAGCTCTTCCTTGTCGCGCGAACCCACGCGGGCCACCAGAGGCTGCGCACAATCGGGCGGCACCAGGGAATCGTACTGCGCGATGATGTGCAGCAGCGAAGCCTCGATGTTCTTCAAATCGACCGCTTGACCACCGATGCGCAAGCCACCTTCGTACAGCGAATTCTTTAGCCCGAACTCTTGGTGGATCTGCCGGAAGTACTCGCCGGGAAGCGGCAAGGTTTCGTCATTGAAACGCGCCATCATGCGGTGTCCCCTGACGTAGTCGTCGTTCCACATGTTGTCCCAGAGCCGGGCCTGGCCGGCAATGCGGCCTGCGGGGCGATGCAATTCAATCGCCTTGATAATGGCCTCAGGCGGGACCAGCCCCGTCGCATCAATCAAGCGTTCGGCCTTGAAGTGACGCTGTTTGGCCAGGGGCATCTTCGTCCAGTCGATGGGCGTCGTGAAACACACCAGGTTCTTCAACGGTCCTGCGGGATGCAGCGCGGCGTAAAGCGTCGCCAGCACACCGCCCATGCAGTAGCCAATCAGCGTGATGTCTTCCACGCCCGAGTCTTGCTGCACGCGGCGAATGCAATCCGGAATGAAGTCGAGCACGTAGTGGTCAAGCTTCAGATGGGCCTCTTCCCGGCTTGGCGCATTCCAGTCCATCACATAGACGTCGTAGCCCTTTGCGAGCAGAAACTCGATCAGGCTCTGCCCCTTTGTCAGGTCGAAGATGGCCGCCTTGCTGGTCGTCGCCATGACAAACAGCAACGGCACGCGATAGATCTCGTCCGATGTCGCGTGATAGTGGTACAGGCACAAGGTGCCGCGACGGTGCACGAGGGTCTTGGGCGTCAAGCCCACCGCTGGCGGCGGCGTGCTCAGGTACTCGAGCCCCTTGAGGCCACGCTGGACCATCATGCTGACCTCCGAACGGAGTCTGTCGGTCAACGATATGTCAGCGATCTTGTTGTCATGCGGCCGGCTCATCGTCACCTCCTGCCTTTCGTTTGCGCTTGGATGCCGGTTTGAGCGGTGCCGGGGGCACCTCAGCCAATGGGCGCCGCGTGCGTGGCGGTTGCGGCGCAATCGCCGGATTGCTGGGGGCTGGAAGCAATTGATCGAGCTTGTCCTCTACTCGCCGCAAAGCGGCGGCCAGGGCGTTGACTTCGGCGCGGCTGGGCAGGCCCATGCGCTTGTGCAAACGCTCCAGCGATGTCTGCGACAGGTGCTGCAACCCGAGCGCGACCTTCGAATATTGGTCGATCACAAGACCGACTTCTTTTGAATCGATGTTACGGGCGGCCAGGGCATTGACGCCGTTCTCAAACCGGGTGATGGCCTCGCGATACAATTTGAACGGATCCGGTAATGCCATGACGTAGTCCTCGATCAAGGTTTCACAGTGCAGTTTTTGTCTGACGGCCAGGTTTGGCGCGCGGCCAGTCGGTCCAGGCCGGAAATGGCTTTGTGCCGGATGATGACGGGGGGCAAGAGCCAAGGCCTGATCAACAGTCGGCAAGCGCTGGCCGCCTTTGGCGATAGCAGACGCAGCAAGGCAATACCCCAGCGTTCGGTGACAACCCAGGTGGTCAGCGTGGAGGTTGCCAACTCGTCGGCGGTGGCGCGCAGGCGCGAATGCCTGCGTGGCCCCCTGTCGGCGATCTCGATCGTCCTGTCCGCAGCCGGTTGTCGGGCGAACGCCGTCGTCAGTGCATTGCCGATGCGCTGCAATGCATCGCGGCTGGCACTGTTGACCGAATCAAAATTGAGGAATCCGTGGAACTGGCCCCCGTAGTGCAACAGCTCCACCGGCACGTCGGCTGCTCGCAGGCGGGCGGCATAGTCCAGGCCGTCATCGCGGATCGGATCGAAACCGGCACTGACGACGATTGCCGGCGCCAAGCCGCGCAGGTCCGGGCTGCGGCGCGGGGAGTACCAGGGATCAAGCAGGTCCAGCGTATCGAGCGAAGGCGCCAGCGTGCGCTCGATCCATTGCATCGCATGATCGGTCAGCAACGCACGCCCGTAGGCGTTCTCCGCGTAGGAAGGGAATTTCTCCACCAGTTCGGTGGCCGGGTAAACCAGCACTTGCAGGCTCGGTAACGGGCCGCCGCGACGCAGACTTTCCTGGGCAACGGCAGCACAGAGATTGCCACCCGCCGAATCGCCGCCAATCGCCAGGCGAGTCGTATCGATACCCAACTGCGCGCCGTTTTTTGCCATCCACTCGAATGCCACGAGTGCGTCGGCACGGCCCGCAGACAGGTCGTGCTCCGGCGCCAGTCGGTAGCGCACGGCAATGACGATGCAGTTGGCGGCCAGCGCGATGCTGCGGCAGATGCCGTCAGCGGTGTCCAGATCGCCAATGATGAACCCACCGCCAAAAAACCACATGAATGCGGGCCGCAGTTGCTGCGTATTGTCAGGTTTGAAGATGCGCAGGGCGATGTCACCACCCGGCCCGTCGATCAGTTGCTCGGTCACGGAACCCACCGGCGGATTGCGCGCGAGCGCCAGCGCCGTCAATCGCCAGCCCAGGCGCAGTTTGGGCAGCGAGTAATCTTCAGCGCGGCGCAGGCTCATGGAGAGGTTGGCCAGGCGCAGGAACGCACGGGCCTCACGGTCAGGTTGATGTGCGCGCAACACGCGAGGCATACCGATAGCCGGTCGCTCAGGGTGCACCTTTGGTTTTTTTTGGTTTTTCATTGCCACTCCATTCGCAGGGAATCCGTATACCGCGCAGCAGCAATAGCTTACTGAGCGCCACGGCTGCGGGGGCTACCCTCAATGGGGGGTAAAGCAAACCAGCCATCGGTTAATGAGCTGGCAGGTAAGGATTACGTATTGGAGAGACTCAACTGACCTAGTTGTAGCCACACGGGCGTAGCTCTGTCCTGGAACCCTCCTGTACGAGGAAACGACCCGCCAATGCCAACTCCGCGTCGCCCCACTGAAAAGCCCGCTGACGATTAACGTCCAGCGGGCTTTTTGATCACAGCGCCATGTCAGCCGCTGCATTGTCCTTTGCGGGACTGGTCGCTTCTTTTTCAACATCCGGCGTGGCGACCTGGCTGATCGCCGGTGGCGGCATCAGTTCCAGCACCTTGGCGGTGTAGGCCCACTCCTGCGCCACTTTTTCCGGATCGTCATTGAGCTGGGTGCCGTAGCTCGGCAGGATCTGGTGGAGTTTCTCCTGCCATGCCGGCGTCGCGACTTTGTCTTTGAAGACCTTCTGCAGCAGGCTCACCATGATCGGGACGGCGGTCGACGCGCCGGGGGATGCACCCAGCAACCCGGCAATGGTGCCGTCCTGGGACGTGACAATCTCGGTGCCCAGTTTCAGGACGCCACCGGCCGCTTCGTCACGCTTGATCACCTGTACGCGCTGGCCTGCCTGCCACAGACGCCAATCCTCGGCTTTGGCGTTGGGAAAGTATTCCTTCAAGGCATTGATACGATCCGCGTCCGACAGCATCAGTTGACCCGCGAGGTACTGGACCAATGGATACTGCTTGATGCCAACGCGGGTCATCGGCCACGCATTGTCTGTGGTGGTGGTACTCAACAGGTCGAGATAAGAACCCTGCTTGAGAAACTTGGTGCTGAAGGTGGCGAACGGGCCAAACAGGATCAGGCGCTTGCCGTCGAGCACGCGGGTGTCCAGATGCGGAACCGACATCGGTGGCGCGCCCACTGAAGCCTGGCCATAGGCCTTGGCGAGATGGCGCTCGGTAATGGCCGGATTTTCCGTGACCAGGAATGAGCCGCCCACCGGAAAGCCTGCGTATTCCCTGGCCTCGGGAATCCCCGACTTCTGCAACAGCTTCAGCGCACCACCGCCCGCACCGATGAACAGGAACCGGGCGTCGGTGACGGTTTCGCTACCATCCTTGAGGTTTTTGTAGCTGACGCGCCAACTACCATCGTTGTTATGGGTGATGTCCTGCACTTCGCTGGACAACTTCAGGGCAAAACCGGGAGAGGTTTGCAGGTAACCGACCAGTTGCCGGGTCACTTCGCCAAAATTCACGTCGGTGCCATTGGGGTTCCACGTGGCGGCGATTTTCTGCTTCGGATCACGCCCTTCTATCATCAGCGGAACCCATTTCTTGATGACAGCCGGGTCCTCGGAATACTGCATGCCGCGAAACAACGGGCTGGCCTGCAACGCTTCATAACGTTTTTTCAGAAAGCGCACGTTGTCCTCGCCCCAGACGAAGCTCATGTGCGGGGTGGAATTGATGAACGAGCGCGGATTCTTCAGCACGCCTTGCCTGACCTGCCACGCCCAGAATTGCCGGGTCAGCTGGAAGCCTTCATTGACTTCAACAGCCTTGTTGATCGTGACTTTTCCGTTCTCGTCCTGCGGCGTGTAATTCAACTCAGCCAATGCCGAATGGCCTGTACCTGCGTTGTTCCAGCCATTGGAGCTTTCAAGCGCCACACCGTCGAGACGCTCGACCATTTCCATGGAGAGCCCCGGCTCGAGCTCATGCAGCCAGACACCCAAAGTCGCACTCATGATGCCGCCGCCGATCAGCAGTACATCGACTTTTTTGGCCTCTTCGGCGTGCGCATGCACAGCGCCAAATGACAGGGTTAAACCGGCAAGGACGTGTTTCAGTTTTCTCATGTTCATCATGTGATTCTCTCGCGAATTCACGGTCATCCCTGCCGCTTGGTTGGCTCACTCGTTGGTGGTAGGCGGGTAAAACCTGACGGGAAACTTCGAGATCAAGCATCACGTGAATCGGATTTGCCCCCACGCTCGACACCCCGATGAACATCAGGGTAACGAGGATCAAGCGACCCTGTGGGGGTGTTTACTTCCTTTTTGTGCCAAAGTGCATTTAATTACGGCCAACCCTGCCGTTAATCGTAAAACGCCTCAACCGAAACACGACTGCCAACAAAAAAACTGTCGGCAACCAGTCGCAGCGGCTGGAGGTCGAGGTCACTGGCCTGGTCGCTGATCAGCTGTTGAAAGTGTCGATACACCGCCGCGTACTCGCCCTCTTCCGATACGGTCTGGCGCACGCCATCGATGCTCAACAGTGCGCCACCGTTGTCCAGTCGCAGGACGCCTTCGGCGCAGCGAATCTCGATGCTCCAGAGTTCGTCATGACCATGGTCGAAATCGAATTCGGCGCGGACGTCGAGGTGGCGTGCGTCAGACATTTTGATGGAAGCGGAAATCGGTGACTGGCAGTTGCTCGGGACGCGCAGTTCGGCGGACTCGACAAACAGCGGCAGCGCCAGCAGATGGGTTGCAATCGACAAGGCATTGATGCCCGGATCGAAGACGCCCAGGCCGCCGGGTTGCCAGATCCACGCCTGGCCGGGGTGCCACTTGCGCACGTCTTCCTTCCAGTCGATCTGTACGCTTTGCACGGTGCGGCTGGCCAGCCAGTCGCGGGCAGCTTCGATGCCGGGCGCGTAGCGTGAATGCCAGGCGAACAGACCGCTGACGCCTTGCGCCTCTGCCTGGCTCACCAACGCCATCGCTTCACCCAGGGTGGCGCACGGTGGTTTTTCTACCAGTACGTGTTTGCCCGCGGCGAGCGCTTGTTGCACCAAGGCGAATCGCCCTTGCGGCGGCGTGCAAAACGCAATCGCATCGACCTGCGGGCCGTTTTCGAGCAGCTCGCCAAGGGACTGAAAGTTCTCCACCCCGGCGCAGGGCTGCCCTTGCGTGGCGACAGCCACCAACTGGAACGCCGGGTTGGCGTTGATCGCGGGAACGTGTTGATCCTGGGCAATCTTGCCGTAGCCCACCAGACCGAGACGGATCGGTTGCATCAATGACTCCTGATTTTTTGTTTTTGGTCAGCGAATTGGCGAGATTACGTTTGTATCGCGCGGAAGTCATTTTCGCTTTTCAATAGTCCGGAAATTCATCCCGATAACACACCGGTGAACTGGAACCGCCGTATCGATCAAGTTCATCCTCCAGCCACTGAACAAGCACGATCGCGTGGTTTTGCAGTGGGTCTTTGGCGGTGAAAACCAGGGTCAGCGTCACTGTGTCGACGTACGGCAAAAGCGCCCACCAATGCGCCGGCTGCGCGGTTAGCTCCTGACGATAGGCTGCGCTGAACCGGTTGAAATCCAGCGCCCCGGTATCGAAAGCGTTCTGTAGATCAACCGATGGCGCGACATCGGGCAACCAGTCATCCAAACGCAACGAATCCTTGGGGCAATCTAGCGGCCACAGGCGATCCACCAGAATGCGCCGCCCATCTTCGGGCGTGGCAGGCTCGCCGCTACTCTTGCACTGGATCATGACTTGTCATCCTCTCCACTCGCGCGGGCTGACCCCGGTCTTGCGGCGAAACGCCCGAGCCAGTGCCGAAGGGCTTTCGTAGCCGACCTCTTCAGCGATCAGCGCAATCGGCTTGCCTTCGCGCAAGCGTTTCTGCGCCAGGCTGATGCGCCAGCTCACCAGATAATCCACCGGTGCCTGCCCCACTACCCGCTTGAAATGTTCTGCGAAACTGGCGCGGGACATATTGGCCGCCGCTGATAATTCGGCCACGCTCCAAGGCTTGCCCGGTGCTTCGTGCATGAGGTTCAAGGGGCGTGCCAGGCGCGGATCGGCGAGGCCGGCCATCATGCCCGGCTGTTGATTGCGGCTGGTGAGGATGTGCCGCAACAACAGGATCACCACCAGTTCGAACAGCCGATCCATCACCGCTTCACGGCCACAGGTGCCCGCGAAAGCTTCGTCGAACAGCCATTGCAACGTGCTGGCCAGGGTGGGGATTTCATCGAGCTTGAGCACCAGATACTCCGGCAATGCCGAAGCGAGGGCATTGCCTGAGCCGCCATCGAAACTCAGCGATGCGCACACCAGTTGCGTGGCGGACGCCTCTGAAGCGAACAAACGATGGCGATACGGCCGAGGGAAAAAGATCAGCGTCGGCTGGGTCAGTTGCAGCTCGCGCTCGTCACCCAGCTTCAGCGCGACCTCGCCGGCCTGCAGCAAGTGCACATGCCCGCACACCTGAGTGCCATCGAAGGCGGTCGTGCCGCAAAACGTGCCGCTGTGGAAAGTGCCGGCGTTGACGCCGAAATGCGTGAGCAAAGTGGACAAGCGATCCATGGGTAGGCTCCCGGGAGCAGTTCTGGACGATCTGTCGCATATCGTCGACGATTTGCATCCAATTGACCAGAGCGAATCACTAGCATGGACTCCGTACCCAGCGCCTGTCGCGCTTGAATCCTCGGAGAGTCACCATGACCCGCATTGTCCCTGTCAGCCTCGAACACGCCACCGACGCCACCCGCCCGCTACTGGAAGGTGTGCAGAAAAAAATCGGTTTCCTGCCCAACGTCTTCCGCGTGTTGGCTCTCGCCCCCGCCGTGCTGGCCTCGTACCTGCAAAACTCGGCGGCACTGGGCAAGACATCCTTGAGCGCTACGGAGAAGGAAGCGATCTTCCTCGCCACCTCGCAAGTCAACGGCTGCGATTACTGCCTGGCGGCGCACACGCTGTTTGCCGGCAAGGCCGGGCTCTCCAGCCAGGAAATCCTCAGCGCCCGCGAAGGCCAACTCGACGCCTATGCCCTGCTGGCCAAACAGGTCACTGAAAGCCGTGGTCACCTGAGCAGCGATCAGATCGCCGCCGCCCGCGCCGCCGGGATCAATGACGCGAAGATCATCGAAGTGATCGCCCACGTGGCCTCGCAGACGCTGACCAACTACCTGAACAACGTCGCCCTGACCGATATCGACTTCCCGGCCATCAACGCCTGATCAACCCCGCTGCGGAGAATACGAGCATGAACACTGTGACCCTTTACACCACTGACACCTGCCCTTACTGCCGCAGCGCCAAATCACTGCTGGCCAGCAAAGGCGTGACGATGCACGAGATCAACATTCAGCGTGAGCCGGGCAAACTTGAGGAAATGCTTGAGCGCAGCGGTCGTCGCAGCGTGCCGCAGATTTTCATCGGCGACGCACACATCGGCGGCTTTGATGACCTGGCAAAACTGGATCGTCAGGGTGGGTTGATGTCGATGCTGGCCTGAGCCTGTAGGAGCGAGCCTGCCTGCTCGATTTCGTGAACAACGCCAAACCCTGTGGGAGCGGGCTTGCCCGCGAAGACGTCGGCACATTCAATATTGAT
>NZ_JBSVXD010000074.1:0-26624 GCF_054070755.1 Pseudomonas sp. SDO5591_S426
TAAAAAATCAAAAGATCGCAGCCTGCGGCAGCTCCTACAGGGAATTTGGGGGTGTCAGATGAAGACAATTTCATACGGCAAGCGCATCCGTTCCAGCAGGATCCGTGGCAGTAGCGGGGCGATGCCGATCGCCGGTTCACCGTCGAGCTGGCTGGCGTAGGCATGGGTCGCGTGGCTTTTGCGCGCGACGGTCCAGGTGTCCAGGCGTACCTTGCGGGCACGCTGCCAGGGGATCGAATCCCGGTCGCGCGTTGGCCAGTGCCAGGCCCAGACCGGTACTTCATTGAAGTCGGCACCGGCGATGTTTGCGGCGGCGGCGCTGGCACGGCCGACGGCGTCGTGATCGCGGGTACCGTCTTGGGACCAGGTGCTGAACACCACGTCGCCGGGCCGCAGGTAGCGGGCGATGAAGCGGGTCAATGCCTGTTCATGTTCGGCCAGGGCGTTGTCGGTGAAGCCGCCGCGAATCCATTTCAGGCTGTGCATCGGCAACCCGAGCCGGCGCAGGGCTTCAACGCTTTCCTGAGAGCGAAACACGCTGAGGCGTTTCTCCGACCATTGCTGTGATCCCGGATGACTGGCACTGCCGTCGGTCACCGAAATCAATTGCAGCGGATGGCCCATGGCGCTGAGTAATTGCAGGAGTCCGCCGCAGGTCACCACTTCATCGCCCGGATGCGGGGCGATCACCACGGCGCGAGCTCCTGGTGGGACCAGCGACTGTGTGTTGATAACCGGAATATTGTCCAGTTGCGGGGCGCTGTTCCAGATCTGTGCTGGCAGGCTGTGTTCACTGATGGAAACAGGTTTCATGGGTGACGTCCTTGTTTCGTTTCGCCTTCAGTCGTGCGCAATACTTGCTGCAGGCAAGCCCGGCAGACCCGTGAGGACGGGTTGTTAGCCCTTCGCGGCACTCCGAACCCTGGAATGCCGCGCATCGAGTATTGCTCATGAAGCGCTATCCGTCGCCTCTGAGCTTGATCCGAAGTGTTTTTTTATCTGACAAGCCTGCGCTTCAGCTCATTCGTCTTCCTCTCGCTGCAATTCGAACAACAGCAGCGAACGGCCGGTGACCGAGTACTCGTGGCCCAACTCGAAGCGTTCCTGGCCGCGAATCGACGGCTGGTTGGTGTCGATCATGCAGGTCCAGAATCCGCCGTCAGGCACTTCCGGCAGCTGGAAGTTGACGATGTCGTGATGGGCGTTGACCACCAGCAACAGGGTGGCGTCGGCGCCTTTGCGGCGGATGCCGGTTTCCTGGGCTCGCCCGTCAAGCAGCATGCCGAGGCAGCGATTGTGTGCGTCATGCCAATGCTCGGTGGTCATCTCGGTGCCGTCCGCCGCGAGCCAGGTGACGTCCTTGACGCCAATGTCCTCGTTGTAATTGCCCACCAGGAAACGCCCACGGCGCAGGATCGGGTAGGCCAGGCGCAGCTTGATCAGACGCTTGACGAATTTGAGCAGGGCCTTGCCGTCCTCGCTCAGGTCCCAATTGACCCAGCCGATCTCGCTGTCCTGGCAATAGGCATTGTTGTTGCCGTCCTGGGTGCGGGCGAATTCGTCACCGGCCACCAGCATCGGCGTGCCCTGGGCCAGCAGCAAGGTGGCGAAGAAATTGCGCATTTGTCGATGGCGCAGGGCGGTGATCTCAGGGTCGTCGGTAGGGCCTTCGACCCCGTGGTTCCACGACAGGTTGTTGTTGCTGCCGTCCTGATTGTTTTCGTCGTTGGCTTCGTTGTGTTTGTCGTTGTACGACACCAGATCGTTGAGGGTGAAACCGTCGTGAGCGGTGACGAAGTTCACCGATGAATAAGGGCGCCGTCCGCGCTGGTTGAACATCTCGCCGGACGCGGTCATGCGGCTGGCGAAGTCCGCCAATTGGCCGTCGTCGCCTTTCCAGAAGGCGCGCACGGTGTCGCGAAACTTGTCGTTCCATTCCACCCAACCGGGTGGAAAGTTGCCGACCTGATAGCCGCCGGGGCCGCAGTCCCAAGCCTCGGCAATCAGCTTGACCTGCCGCAGCACCGGGTCCTGGCGACAGGCCACGAGGAAACTGTGACGCTCGTCGAAGCCGTCGTGATAGCGCCCGAGAATGGTCGCCAGGTCGAAGCGGAAACCGTCGACGTGCATTTCCGAAGCCCAGTAGCGCAGGGAATCGGTGACCATTTGCAGCACGCACGGGTGGCTCAGGTCGAGGGTATTGCCGGTGCCGGAATCGTTGATGTAGAAGCGCTTGTCGTCGGGCATCAAGCGGTAGTAAGAGGCATTGTCGATGCCGCGCATGGACAGGGTCGGGCCTTGTTCATTGCCTTCGGCGGTGTGGTTGTAGACCACATCGAGGATCACTTCCAGGTTGGCTTCGTGCAGGTGCGCGACCATTTCCTTGAATTCGGCGATCTTGCCGCTGGCCAGGTAACGCGGGTCGGGGGCGAAGAAGGCGATGCTGTTGTAGCCCCAGTAATTGGTCATGCCCTTGTGCAGCAAATGCTGGTCATTGACGAAGGCATGGATCGGCAACAGTTCGACGGTGGACACGCCGAGTTTGCGGATATGTTCGAGCACATCATCGACCATCAACCCGGCGAAGGTGCCTCGCAGATTCTCGGGGACGGAAGGGTGGCGCATGCTGATGCCGCGCACGTGGGTCTCGTAAATGATCGTCTTGTCCCACGGCACGCTGACGCGATGGTCGTGGCCCCAGGTGTGCGCCGGGTCGATGACCTTGCATTTGGGCACGAATGGCGCGCTGTCGCGCTCATCGAAACTGAGGTCGGCGTCAGGGTGACCGATGGTGTAGCCGAACAGCGCCTCGGACCACTTCAATTTGCCGACCAGTTGTTTGGCGTAAGGATCGATCAGCAGCTTGTTGTGGTTGAAACGATGGCCGTTGGCCGGGTCGTACGGACCGTAGACGCGGTAGCCGTAGATCAGCCCCGGATGGGCGTCGGGCAAGTAGCCGTGGTAGATCTCGTCGGTGTATTCCGGCAGTTCGATGCGTTCGATCTCCACTTCGCCGGCGTCGTCGAAAATGCACAGTTCGACCTTGGTGGCGTTGGCGGAAAACAAGGCGAAATTGACACCCAGCCCATCCCAGGTCGCACCCAGCGGAAAGGGCAGTCCTTCACGGATACGCGAGGGCTCGGTTTGGGATGCTGGTGTGTCTTTCTTTGGACGGGTCATAAGTGCTCCTGCAGTTTTTACCGGGCGAACGCGCCCTCGGTGGCGAGAGAACTCGCCACGCAGTCAATCGGTACAACGCTTGAAAAAGTCAGACCGCCGGCGGTTTCCGCGCTGCGCGAGGCTTTTTCACGGCTTTTTCCCCGGGAGGGATAACGGCAGAGGCCGCCGCCGGTTTGGTTTTGGCCTTTGGCGCGGCGATTTTGCTATCGCCAGCCTTGCCATTGAGGGTTTTGCTGGCGGTGGGTTTGCTTGCAGCCGCTTTAGCCGGTTTTTTCGGCGCCAGGGCTTCGGCTTCGGCCAGCTTGCGCGCCATCTCCCAATGCCGGGCTTCCTCGCCCTCTGGCTTACCTTCCGATTCCCAGATCTGATAGGCAAACTCGCGGATGCGTTTATCGTCGGTACTCATCGCAATGCTCCTGAACTGAACTCAAGTGTGGGTAGTTTGGATAATGAGATTGACCGGGAAGTCCCCCAGCGCGGCGCTGATCATCAGCTCCTTGTGTTGTGTGACTGCGACGCTGGAAAAAAGTCCCTTCAGATTTTCTTCGGGTTCGGTGAACGGCAATTTGACCCGGGTGTCGCCCCACAGCGGCGCGTTGACGTGGGGGGCGGCACTGTTTTTCAGCAGTTCGGCACAGCGTATCGGCACGATGACGATGACCCGTTTGCCTTCCCGTTCGCGGACAAAACCCAACACTCGACCGGCCTCGCTGCCCAGCACTTCGAGCGGCTGGTAAGTGCCGCGCCGAAACAGCTCGGCATGCTCGGCGCGCAGGTTCAAGGCTTGCGCAATCAAGGTTTGCTTGATGCGCCCGTCGCGCCAGTTAGCCAAAAGGTTGGGAAGGTCGACCGCGTGCTGCAACGCTTGCTCGCGGCTGGCGTAATCCACCGGCCGGCGGTTGTCCGGATCGACCAGGGAAAAGTCCCAGAAGTCGTTGCCCTGATAGAGGTCCGGCACCCCCGGCACGGTCATGCGCAGCAAGGTTTGCGCCAATCCGTTGAGTGCGCCGGGAACGGCAAGCGCTTGCGCCGCTTTGCCCAGGGCCGAGCGCAACAGTTCGCCTTCCGGTGTCAGCAGCAGGCCATGGACGAAGGCCTGGGTGGCTTGCTCGTAGGTATCGTTGGGCGCGCTCCAGCTGCTCTGCAATTTGGCCTCGCGCAGGGCTTTCTGTTGCCACTGCCACAGGCGTTCGGCGTAGACCTTCAAGGCCGGGAGATCATCGCTGCGCAGATCGAGTGGCCAACTGCCGAGAATGGCTTGATACAGGATCAATTCGTCCGCCGCCGACGGCAGTTGATCATCGTTGCGCAGGGGGCGGGCGAGGGCGTGCCACAGGCCGATCTGGTCGGCATACCAGGCGCTGCGTTCGCTCAATACCGCCAGACGCGCGCGGCTGTCTTCGCCGCGTTTGTGATCGTGGGTGGCGGTGGCCAGCAGATTGTCGGGAAACGTTTCCAGGCGCTGGATGCACGCCTGATGAAAGTCAGCAACCGGCGCGCTGAATTGTTCAGTGCTGAACCCGACATCGTTGCGCGACAGCAACACGGCCGAGCGATAGAACGCCGTGTCTTCCACCGCCTTCGCCGCGGCCGGTGAAGTGAGCTGTTGAAAGCGCACGCAGGCATGCTTGAGACGCTTGCGTGCGCGACCCGCCGGGCGTTTGCGCCAAGGTTCGCCGCCCAGCCAACCGGCCAGGTTATCTAGCACCGGCCAGTCGGCTTCGCCAAGGGTTTGTCGGGCACCGTTCATGGCCTGCTGGAAAAATACGTTGTCCTCAGCGGAGCGTCCCAATGGGCTGATGTAGGTGCGGTACACCGGGAAATGCACGATCAGCTCCTGCAACGCACGGCGGATAGCGCCGAGGGTCAGGTCGCGGGTCATCAGGTCGTCCCGGGCCACTTGCAACAAGGCTTGGGCGACACTTTCGAAATCCCCGGCCAGCGAACCGTTGAGGATTTGCTGGCGCGCCAGTTGCGCTTCCTGGCGGAAGTCGGCCGGCCGTGCGCTGTGCCGATGCCAGAGTTCACCCAAGGTCTGTTCACCCTGAGGATCGTGTTGCAGCAGCGACAACTGGTTCATGAATTCATAACCGGTGGTGCCATCCACCGACCAGTCGCGGTGCAAGGTTTCACCTTCGCCAAGGATCTTCTCGACATAGATCGGCAGGTGTCGGCCCGGCGCCAGACTGTCGACCCGTCGTCGCAGTTTGCGGCAGTAACCCCGAGGGTCGGCGAGGCCGTCGATATGGTCGATGCGCAGGCCGTCGATCAAGCCGTCCGCCACCAATTGGAAGATTTTCGCGTGGGTCGCTTCGAACACGGCGGGACGTTCGACGCGCAAACCGCCCAGTTCGTTGATATCGAAAAAACGCCGCCAATTGATGTCGTCTGCTGCCGTGCGCCAACTGGCGAGACGGTAGCTCTGGCGTTCCAGCAGGTTATGCAGGCGCTGGAAACCGTCGGCGGTGAGTGAGTCGTAGGCGCTTAGATTGTGTTCGATGGCCTGAAGTATGAGCGGATCACTGGCCAGCTCGCGCAACTCGTCTTTCAATGGCTTGGCCAGGCTGTGAGCGTCCATCTGATAGCTCAAGGTGCTGAAGCGGTCGGCCAGTGATTTGAGTTGTTCGTTGTCGGACTTGAGCAGTTCGCCGTAGTCCGCAGGACGGATCGGGAAGTGATGCTCGTAGTGCTCGACATGAAATGCACCCGATTGGGCATCGAAGCGCAGGGGCAGGGTGCCGTCCTGCAAGGCAATGCCATAGTCGCTGCCCAGGAATGGCAGCAGCAACTGGCCTTCCATCAACGGATCGGAGGAATGCCACTGAATGTCGAAGAACTCGCCGTAGGGGCTAAGGCGCCCCCATTCCAGCAAGTCCAGCCACCAGGGATTGTCGCTACCGCCGACCGCCATGTGGTTGGAGACGATGTCGAGGATCAGCCCCATGTTCTGCCCGCGCAATGCCGCGACCAGTCGACGCAACGCCGTTTCGCCGCCCAATTCCGGGTTGACCGAGGTCGGGTCCACCACGTCGTAGCCATGCATGGACCCGGCCCGCGCGCTCAACAGCGGCGAGGCATACACATGGCTGATGCCGAGGCGGGCGAAGTACGGCACCAGCGGCACCGCATCATCGAGGGTGAAACCTTTATGAAATTGCAGCCGCAGGGTCGCCCGCAGCGGCTGCACGGATGCTTGAGTCATAGGTCACGCTCGGCCGCCTGAAGTCGCGCACAGGCGAGCAGCTCCAGGCGCCGGGCGGCGTCCGGATCGTCGAGCAGGGCTTCACTGTACCCCGGCAAGCGTCGCGACCAGTTGGGATGGGTGTCGATGGTGCCCGGCAGATTCGCCTGTTGTTCGATGCCCAGCGCATCCTCCAACGGCAGCAACACCAATGGTGCACGGGTGTGGCCGAGGAAACGCACGCTGGCGTCGAGCACCTGATCGGTTTCGTGGGACTCTTCGCGAAAGTTCTGCGGGTCCTCGCTCAACGCCCGGCGCAGGCCTTCGCGCTCGCGTTCACGATGTTGGCGCCACTCGATTTCTCCATTGGCGTCGACCAGCCCGAGGCGCGCGTTCCAGTCAATGTCGCGGCCATGCCACCAGCCGTTGAGCGTCGGCAGATCGTGGGTGCTGGTGGTCGCCAAGGCGTTGTCCGGCCAGTCGAGAATCGGTTTGAAGTGAGTGTTGTCCTGTTCGAACAGCAGCACCCGCATGCCCAGCATCGAGCGGGCAATGAGTTTTTCCCGCAGGCCATCGGGCACCGTGCCGAGGTCTTCGCCGAGGACGATGGCCTGGTGGCGATGGGATTCCAGCGTCAGCAGGCGCAGCAGGTCATCCACCGGGTAGTAAAGATAGGCACCGTCGGCGGGCGGCGCGCCGTTGGGAATGACCCACAGGCGTTGAAGGCCCATGACATGGTCGATGCGCAGGCCTCCGGAATGGGCGAAATTGGCGCGGAGCATTTCGATGAAAGCGCGGAAACCGTTGCGCACCAGACCTTCGGGGGAAAACGCGGAAATCCCCCAGCCCTGACCGGTGCGGTTGAGAATGTCCGGCGGTGCGCCGACGGTGAGCGCAGCGAGCAATTCATCCTGGCGACTCCAGGCCTGGCTGCCGCCTCCATCGGCACCGACGGCCAGATCGGCAATCAGGCCAATGCTCATGCCGCTGCTGCGGGCGGCGGCTTGTGCACGCTCCAGGCAGCGTGTGATCAGCCATTGGCAGAACACGAAGAAGCCGATGCGTCCGGCATTTTCCTCGGCGAATTCGGCCAGGGCAGCGCTGCGCGGGTTGCGCCATTGCTCGGGCCATTGTCGCCAGTCGAGGCTTTCACCGTTTGCTGCGCGTGCCTCTTGTATGGCCTCAAAGCGGCAGTGGTTTTCCAGGGCTTCACCGCCGGCGTGACGGAAGCTGCTGAAGTCGGGATGCAACGGATGTTCGCCCTGCACAAAGCCTTCGTACAGCGCTTGCAACAACCGGTGCTTGGCTTCGGCGGCGGTGGGCCAGTCGATCAAAGGCAGCTCTTCAAGATGCTTGAGTTCGATCGCCAGTCCGGTGGCGTCGATGGCAGTACGCAGCGCGCGCTCGCCGAGAATCGCTCCTGGCGCGCAATACAGGCTGTTGAGGAACAAGCGGCTGGACGGCGAATAAGGGCTATAGCGCCGGGTGTCGCTGGCGAACATCGCGTGCAGAGGACTGATCGCCAGCGCTTCGGCACCGCGCTCACCCGCCACCCGCGCCAGATCCTCTAGGGCCTGCGTATCGCCGAACCCGCCATCACCGGCGCGGCGCAAGGCGTACAGCTGCACGCTCAGGCCCCAGGTGCGCGGAATCGGGCTGTCCACGGCATCGCCGACGCTGTAGCAGCGCTCCGGGGCCACGGCCAGGGTGAAGGTTTGTCCGTCGATGCTGACGTGCTGATAACCGACCGGAATCAAACCCGGCAACACCGCCTCGCTGTCGAGCTTGAGGTTGAGCCGCGAACCGTCCTCCAGGTGAATCTCGCAGGGCGTATGCGGTTCAAAGTGATGCCCCAGATTGAGGCCGACGCCGAAGTCGGCGGTGATCAACGGCGGCAGGCGCCGGGTTTGCTGCACTTGCTGCAATTCGAGCAGGCTGGCATCGATTTCCTGTGCGCTCCCGGCCGGATGACCGAGGCCGGTAAGCACGTTGCGCAGCACTGAGGGCGCGACTTTTTGCGGGCGACCATTGGCGTCGATCCAGTCGACCGCCAGGCCCGCACGGCTGGCGAGGATTTCCAGTTGCGCATCGCTCATTGGCGCTCTCCATCAAGGGGTAGCATAGGGCTTGCGGCGGTGAGGCTGACAAGCGCGCAATACGGGGGCAGCGTGCCTTGATCCAGGCGCGCGGCAGAATGCGGCGGGTGTTCGAACAGCAGCGAAGCACCGGCCGGCAGAGAATGGGGCACCGCTGTGGCGCTGAGGTTCAAGTCAATGCGCAAGTGACTGCCGTCACCCAGCCGCCAGGACGCGCTCACCGCACCTTTGCCGAGCACGTCGGCATCCAGCGCCTGGGTGCCGGGCAGGCGCGGGATGATCTGCCGATGGCGGATCTGCAACAGTTGCCGATACAGATCCTGCATGGTGCAAGGTCCGTTGACCGTCAACATGGGCCGCGATGCCTCGAAAGTCTGTGACGCATTCGGGTCGGGAATCTGCTCGCGCTGATGCGGATCAGCAAACGCGCTGAACGCGGCAAACTCGTTACGCCGTCCTTCGCGTACCAGTTTCGCCAGTTCACCGTGGTGGCTGGTGAAAAACAGGAACGGTTGCTCGGTGGCAAACTCGTCGCCCATGAACATCAACGGAATCATCGGCGACAGCAGCAACAGCGCGGTGGCGGCTTTCAATGCATCGGGATGGGCCAGTTGATGCAGGCGCTCGCCAAAGGCGCGGTTGCCGATCTGATCGTGATTCTGCAAAAACAGAATGAAAGCGCTCGGTGGCAAGTGCCCACTGGGCTCGCCGCGCGGCTTGCCGTGACGATCGATGTGGCCCTGAAACACGAAACCCTGGCTCAGGCAGCGCGCCAGTTGTTCGGTGGGGTTTTGCGCGTAATCGGCGTAGTAGGCGTCGGTTTCGCCGGTCAGCAGCACGTGCAGGGCGTTGTGCCCGTCATCGTTCCACTGGGCATCGAAACCCTGTTGCAGCAGGCTGGCCTGATTGTGTTCGTTTTCCACCATCAGCCAGACGTGGCGCAGCGGATCGGTCTGGCGACGTACGCGTTGCGCCAACTCTTGAAGGAAATCCGGGTCTTCGATGGCGTGGACCGCGTCCAGCCGCAATCCGTCGAAACGATATTCCAGCAACCACATCAAGGCGTTTTCGATGAAAAAGTCGCGCACCTCTCGGCGCCGGAAGTCGATAGCGGCACCCCAAGGCGTGTGCTTGTCTTCGCGGAAGAAACCCTTGGCGTAGCGATGCAGGTAGTTGCCGTCCGGTCCGAAGTGGTTGTAGACCACGTCGAGAATCACCGCGAGGCCACAACCATGGGCCGTGTCGATCATATGCTTGAGCTGTTCGGGCGAACCATAGGACGCTTGGGGCGCGTAGGGCAGCACCCCGTCGTAACCCCAATTGCGCTCGCCGGGGAACTGCGCCACGGGCATCAGCTCGATCGCGGTAATACCCAGTTCAACGAGGCGCGCCAGATGCTGCTCGACAGCCTGAAAGCCGCCGAGCGCACCGACATGCAACTCGTAGATCACCGCTTCGTTCCACGGTCGCCCCAGCCAAGTGCTGTGTTGCCATTGGTAGGCGAGAGAATCGACCACCAGACTGGGCTGGTCGATGCCCCCGGCCTGCGCACGCGAGGCCGGGTCCGGCACATCCAGTTCACCGTCGATGTTGTAGCGATATCGCGTACCCGCCGGGCAGCGGGTATTGATCACGAACCAGCCGTCAGCCTGAGGCAACAACGGCAAGGACTGTCCATTTTCCAGTTCGACACTGACGTAAAACGCATCTGGCGCCCACAACGCAAATTGCGTTTGTTCCGCGTCCAGTTTGATTGCGCCGTGGGGCCAGGTCTCAAGGGTCCGTAACGGCATCTTGTAAACCTCTTACTGTTTGTGCGATTTCCCCAAGGCTTTTGCCACCAGTTGTTCGTAAAGTTCGGCGTAGGGTTCGACCGCCTTGCACCAGTTGAAAGGCGCGGCCATCGCTCGGCAGCGCATGGCATTGAGCAGTTCGGGAAAGGCGAAAACCTTGAACGCTCGGCTCAGGGCTTCCTGATAGCTCTCCACCGTGGATTCATCGAACAGGAACCCGGTCACGCCGTTTTCAATGGTGTCGGCCAGACCGCCAGTATTGCGGGCCACCGGCAACGAGCCGAAGCGCTGGGCGTACATCTGGCTCAGTCCGCAAGGTTCATAACGCGAAGGCATCAGCAGGAAATCGCTGCCGGCAAACATCCGCCGGGCATCGGTTTCGTTGAAGCCGATGCGCACGCCGATCTGCCCCGGAAAACGCAGGGCCAGTTCGCGCATGGCTTGTTCTTCTTCCGGCTCGCCACGACCGATGATCGCAATCTGGCCGCCGGATTTGACGATGTATTCGGACACCGCTTCGGTCAGGTCCAGGCCTTTCTGGTAAACCAGTCGCGAAACCACGGCGAACAGCGGACCTTCGGAATCATCCAGGCCAAACAACTGCCGAACATGAGCGGCGTTGACCGCTTTGCCTTCCCACTCGCCGATGCTGAACGGGCAGAACAGATGCGAATCGGTGGCGGCGTCCCAGCTCTCGTCGATGCCGTTGGGGATGCCGCTGAGCAGGCCTTGCTGGGTCTTGGCGGCGAGAAAACCGTCGAGTCCGCAGCCGAAAGCCGGGGTGGTGATTTCCTGGGCGTAGGTCGCGCTGACGGTGGTGATGTGGCTCGAATAGGCCATCCCGGCCTTGAGGAACGACATCTTACCGTAGAACTCCATGCCTTCCTGTTGCAGCGCGTGATGGGGAATGCCCAGTTCAGGGCACGATCCCAGGCTGGTCACGCCCTGGTAGGCGAGGTTATGGATAGTGAACAGCGTCGGGGTGCGCTGCCCACGCCAGTGCATGTAGGCGGGCGCCAGACCGGCCGGCCAGTCGTGGGCGTGCACCAGGTCCGGGCACCAGTGAATTTGTGCGAGGTTGGCGGCGATATCGGCAGCCGCCAGGCCCAGGCGGGCGAAGCGAATGTGGTTGTCCGGCCAATCGCGACCGTTGTTGGCACCGTAGGGTGAGCCTTCGCGCTCGTAGAGTTCAGGGCAGATCAACACATAGATGACCAGGCCATCGGGCATGTCCATGCGCCCGATCTTGCACGGTGGCAGCGCGGCATGCCCACCCAGTTCGCCGATGATGTGGATGGGGTTTTCGCTGTGCAGCACCTGCGGGTAACCGGGGATTAACACTCGCACATCGTGCAGATGGGCCATGGCCCGTGGCAGTGCAGCAGAGACGTCGCCCAGGCCACCGGTTTTCACCAGGTCGGCAATTTCCGAAGTGACGAACAACACTTTTTTCTTGTTGGGATTCTGGCTGGCCACGGGGGCGAGCGTCTTGGTGCCGGGAACGCTGATCGATTGGGCAGTGGGAGCACTTACGGTGCTGGATTCGCCGACATGCTGATGAGCACGTTCTCCCTGAACATCTAAAGCCGTACTTATCATATGAATCTCCCGTGTTGTTGATCTAATTCTTAGCACTGGCAAACGGTTTTTCATGGCCACTTCCTGTGGCCGGGCGCAAAAGCGCTGCACATCGGTGAGCAAGCGCTGCCCAAATGCGCTGAAGCAGAATGGGTGAATTGACCATTGCAAGGAATGCACCAGTCGCAACGCACCTACCTTTCAGTCGACCGACCACGGGGGGCAAAAGTTTCGCCTTTTTTTCCACTTTGTGACCGGCCGGTTTCGACCCGCGAAAGTGAGCCTAGACCAGAACTTAGAGCGGTAAAGCGCGAATGGCAAAATTGTTCGACAATCGGTTCAAAGAGGTACGGACGTGCCGGATTGCGGGGCGAACGCACCGACGAAGGGCAGTTTTTTTTGAGAAACTGGAAAGAAATGAAGCAGAACTGTCACATCGATGTGCGTGGGTGAACAGTTGGTTTGCACCATTGCGGTGCGCGATTTCGACTTATGTGGTGGCAGTCAGGGCTTCATCGCGAGCAGTCTCGCTCCTAAATTGAATCTTTGTCAGGCACTGAGCCTGTGTCGAATGAAGATCCCTTGTAGGAGTGAGCCTGCTCGCGATGAACGATGACGCGGTATCAGCTCAATACACGAATGGGCTCACCCGCGGACCAAGCCTTGATGTCCTCAATCATCTGCGAAAAGAACAAATGGTAATTCTGCTGGCTGACATATCCGACATGCGGCGTGGCCAGCACATTGTCCAGGGTCCGGAACGGATGATGCGGTGGCAATGGCTCGACTTCGAAAACATCCAGTGCCGCGCCGGCCAGTCGTTGTTTCTGCAAGGCCTTGATCAACGCCGCTTCATCGACGATCGGCCCGCGTGCGGTGTTGACCAGTAGCGCGGTGGGCTTCATCCAGCTCAAGGCCTCGGCGTTCACCAGGCCTCGAGAGCGGTCGCTGAGGACTAGATGAACGGACAACACGTCGGCCTGCTCGAACAATTCCTGCTTGCTGACGTAGGTCACGCCAACTTGCTCGGCCCGCTCGGCGGTCAGGTTTTCACTCCAGGCGATCACACGCATGCCGAACACCTGGCCGAATTGCGCGACACGCTGGCCGATGCTGCCCAAACCGAGAATGGCCAGGGTCTTGCCATGCAGATCGCCACCCAGGCCTTGTTGCCATTGGCCTGCGCGCAGAGCATTGGCTTCGACGACGAGGTTGCGGGTCGCGGCCATGATTAGCGCCCAGGTCAGCTCCGGGGCGGCGTGTTTGTAGCTGTCGGTGCCGCACACCTGAATGCCCAGCGCCTTGGCCGCGTTCAAGTCCAGGGCGAAATTGCGCATGCCTCCGGTCACCAACAACTTGAGTTTCGGCAAGCGCCCCAACAGCTCTGCGTCGAATCGGGTGCGCTCACGCATCACGCAAATCACTTCAAAGTCGCCCAAGCGCTGCGCCAGGGCTTCATTGTCGGCCGGATAGTCGTGGATGAAACTCACCTGGCCAATGTCTTCCAGCAGCGACCAGTCGACCACGTTACGGGCGACATCCTGCCAATCGTCAATCACTGCAATCTGCACCGCCATCAGCCTTACCTCATTAACGCACGGGGTTGGTTTTGTTCAGCCAGCCAAGCAATGCCTGGTGAAACTGCGCCGGTTCTTCCATCTGCGGGGCGTGGCCCATGCCGGGGAATTCGACCAGTGTCGACTGGGGAATCAGTTTCGCCACTTGTTTGCCAAGAACGTCGTAGTGACCGATTTTCGCCTTGACCTCGGGCGAAGCGATATCACTGCCGATGGCCGTGGTATCGGACGTCCCGATCAGCAGCAGGGTGGGCATCTTCAGGTTCTGGAATTCGTAGTACACCGGCTGGGTGAAGATCATGTCGTAGATCAACGCCGAGTTCCATGCGACCTGTGTATGCCCCGTACCTTTGTTGAGGCCGGCGAGCATGTCCACCCAACGATCGAATTCAGGCTTCCAGCGACCGCCGTAATAGGTGTTGCGCTCGTAATTGCGGATGCCTTCGGCGTTGAGTTTCAGCTCGCGCTCGTACCATTGATCCACCGAGCGATACGGCACGCCGAGGGCTTTCCAGTCTTCCAGGCCGATAGGGTTGACCAATGCCAATTGTTCGACCTGTTCGGGATATTGCAGGGCATAGCGGGTGGCGAGCATGCCGCCGGTAGAGTGGCCGAGCAGGGTCGCCTTCTGAATGCCCAGCGCCTTGAGCAATTGTTGAGTGTTACTCGCCAGTTGCTGGAAGGTGTACTGATAGTGATCAGGCTTGCTGGAGGTGCAGAAGCCGATCTGGTCCGGGGCGATAACCCGGTAACCGGCGTCGCTCAGCGCTTTGATCGAGGTTTCCCAGGTTGCACTGCAGAAATTCTTGCCGTGCATCAGCACCACGCTGCGACCGTTGGCCTTACCGTGGGCGGCGACGTCCATGTAACCCATTTGCAGGGATTTGCCTTGGGACTGGAAGGCGAAATGCTTGACCGTATAGGGGTACTCGAAACCTTGCAGCTCGGGACCATATGCCGGGCCTTCGGCATGCGCGATGACAGGCAGGGCGGCAGTCAACAGCAGGCCGGGCAGCCAACGGGGAAGAGTGAAGGGCATAGAGAACTCCATTGGAAATCCGCCGATGCTGGATCGGCATGATTAGGGCGACATTAAACAGGCAATCACCGCATCGGTTGGTTCAACCCATCCAGCCCAAAGTGGCCAAAGCCAGTACGCCATATCGGGCGCCCTTGGCCAGGGTCACGATCAGCAGGAAACGCCCCAGCGGTTCACGCATTACGCCGGCGACCAGGGTCAGCGGGTCGCCGATCACCGGCAGCCAGCTGAGCAGCAGCGACCAATGTCCATAGCGCTGATAGTGAATTCGGGCTTTTTCCAGATGGGCCGGGCTGACCGGAAACCAGCGTCGATCACGGAAGCGCTCGACGGCTCGCCCCAGCCACCAGTTCACCAGCGAGCCGAGGACATTGCCCAGCGTCGCCACGGCCAGCAGCGCCCACAGCCAGTATTTGTCGCTGAGCAGTAGCCCGACGAGCACTGCTTCGGATTGCAGGGGCAGCAGCGTCGCGGCACCGAAAGCCGCCAGAAACAAGCCGATGTAAGCGCCAAAGATCAATGGGCGGGGTAGTCCGCCACGACCACGTCAGTGCCGTCCTTCTTCAGGCCGATCACTTGATACGCATCGCTCATGCCGTCCATTTCCATGCCGGGCGAGCCCATTGGCATGCCCGGAGCGGCCACGCCCAGCAGGTCATCGCGCTTGCTCAGGGCCAGCACTTGATCCGCCGGCACATGGCCTTCGACGAATTTGCCGTTGATCAAACCGGTATGGCACGACGCCAGGCGCGGTGGCACGCCGTGCTGTTGCTTGAATTCGCTCATGTTGGCTTCGACATGGTCCTCGACCTTGAAGCCGTTCGCCTCCAGGTGGGTAATCCATTTTTTGCAGCAGCCGCAGTTGGCGTCGCGGTGAACTTCGATCGGGATCAGGTCGGCGGCCTGGGCAAGGGAGGAAATCAACAGGGCGCTCAAGGCAGCCAGACGCAGAGGGATTCGCATGTCGGGATGGGTCTCGGATTGCGGGCGAAAAAACGCATTCTGCCCGGTTTTTCCGGACAGGCATTCACGGTGTGTTTCAAAGTGATACAGCCTGCGTAGCTCTATCATCGTAGATCAAGGCTGTCAGGCAGATGAGGGGAGCATTACAAGATTGTCAGGTTCGTAGCAGCTGGCGAAGCCTGCGTCCGGCTGCGAAGCAGTCGCAAATCCAGACGCTGAGTTCTATCAGATAGATTGAGGGTGCATTTTTTCGGCTGCTGCGCAGCCGGACGCAGGCTTCGCCAGCTGCTACAAAGTGAGCGTTGTAGCAGTCAGCGATTTATCGATGCGGGTAGTAACCAGGTCCGCCACGATCATCGTAGTGACGGTCATGGTGCCAGCCGCCGTGGGGGAAAACGATGCAGCCGCTCAGGGACAGCAGGGCCAGCAGGGGAATCAGCAGTGTGATTCGACGCAACATTTGTAACTCCTCATGGTTATCGCCGCAGTGAAGCCAAAACTCTTCATCGGCTGTAACATGAGACCCCGTTTGCAGCGGCCCATCCCCGAAACTCGGTAGAGGCTTGGCATGCATTCGGATACAAAGCGGATACATTTATTCAGATTCAGGAACTGCCAATGACCCAGTCGCAACGTTTGAAATATTCGATTCTGATCGCCCTGGTGGTGCTCGGGATCATGTTTGGCCTGTCGTATTTGCAGAACACCGGCGTCATCAGCGAAAAACAGTTTCAGTACATCGCCATCGGCGTAGCGGTGGTCGTGGTCGTGATCAACGGCGTGATACGTCGCAAGGTCAAGCCCTGAGCCCTGACGCTCAGGTGCTTGCTCCGTAGTTGATCAGTGGTGGTGCAGAACGGCCGCGGCCCGAGGGTCCAGGCTGTAGCTTTTGTCGGCGTTGAGCACGATCACGCCTTCGCTGCACAGGCGTTTCAACACTTCGCGCACACTCAGGAAGGACAGCGGAATATCCAGCTCCAGCAAATGAGTGTGCACACCACGCACACCCAGGCTGCGGTCGCTTTCAGCGGCCGTCAGCAGGGCGTCGATGACTTTCAGGCGAATCAGACTGGTTCGCAGGCCAAAGCTTTTAAGCAGGAAGCGAATCCGCTCGTTGCCGTGAAGTTCGGTGGGCTGCTCGAATACACCGACTCCAAGGGCGGTGCCCTTTGGCGCTTTGCTACCGTCCGTTGGCAGTTGCGAGTTGTACATGGGAAAACTCCTTTTCAGAGCCTGATCGGAAAAAATGGGCGCTCTTACCTAACAAGACGTATGAGCGATGAAAATCATGAAGACTTAAATGTAGAAATTTTGTCGTCATTACGTCATCGGTCTGTCAGACGCCTCTGTTTCGCGGTGCGCGGTCGCTATTCAATCTCCTAAATTTTTTTCGTTTGCTTCGTCCCTAACAGGATGCGCAGTGCGTGTTTGTACGCAGAACTGTGACCATCGTTTTTCGATCAGGAGCGAGTGTGATTATTTCCAGCCAGTTAACCAGGTTGAGCCTGGCGGGTGTGTTTCTGGGGCTGAGTCTTGCGGCGAACGCGCGCAGTCAGCCTGAGCAGGCCAGTGCCGATATCCGCCGGACCAGTTTCGGCGTGCCGCACATTCGTGCCGAGAACGAGCGCGGACTCGGTTACGGAATCGGCTATGCCTACGCTCAGGATAACCTGTGTTTGCTGGCTAATGAGATTGCCACGGTGAACGGTCAACGCTCGCGTTTTTTCGGCCCGGATCAACTCACGGTCGAAGAGCGTGAGAACCAGGTCAGCGACCTGTTTTTCACCTGGTTGAACACCCCGCAAGCGGTTGCCGGGTTCTGGCAGGCGCAAACCCCTGAAGTGCGTGAACTGGTGGAAGGCTATGTGGCCGGCTACAACCGCTCGCTGGCGGAGCGTCGTGAACAGGGTTTGCCGCAACAGTGCCAGGGCGACTGGGTGCGTGAAATCACGGCAATGGATCTGGTCAAGTTAACCCGCCGACTGTTGGTAGAAGGTGGTGTCGGCCAGTTTGCCGAGGCTTTGGCGGGTGCCACGCCGCCGGCAGCTGTCGCCGCAAATACCCGCAAGCAGACAGCGTTCCAGGTGGCGGACATGCGCCAGCAGCGTTTTGCCCTGGACCGCGGCAGCAATGCCGTGGCGGTGGGCAGTGATCGTTCCTTCAACGGCCGCGGCATGCTGCTGGCCAATCCGCATTTCCCGTGGGTCGGCGGCATGCGTTTTTATCAGATGCACCTGACCATCCCCGGCAAACTGGATGTGATGGGTGCCGCGTTGCCGGGCCTGCCGATGATCAACATCGGTTTCAACCAGCACCTGGCCTGGACCCACACCGTGGACTCGTCCAAGCATTTCACCCTGTACCGCCTGCAACTGGACCCCAAGGATCCAACCCGTTACCTGCTCGACGGCAAGTCTTTGCCGATGGACAAGCAAACGCTGACGATCGACGTGAAGCAGCCGGACGGTTCAGTGAAAGCGGTTTCCCGTGATGTGTACAGTTCGCAATTCGGCCCGATCGTGCAGTGGCCTGGAAAACTGGACTGGGACAATCAGTTTGCCTACAGCCTGCGTGACGCCAACCTTGATAACGACCGCGTTCTGCAACAGTGGTACGCGATGAACCGTGCCGAAAATCTCAAGGATTTCCAGGACAGCGTCCACAAGATCCAGGGCATCCCGTGGGTCAACACGCTGGCGGCAGACGACAAGGGGCAAACGCTATACATGAACCTGTCGGTGGTGCCGAACGTGAGTGCCGAGAAGCTGGCCCAGTGCAGCGATCCACGGATCGGCTTGCAGATGATCGTCCTCGACGGCTCCAACAGCGCCTGTGCGTGGGACATCGACCCGCAAGCCGCACAGAAAGGCATTTATGCGGCGGATAAACTGCCGCAATTGTTGCGCAAGGATTTCGTGCAGCATTCCAACGATTCGGCGTGGATGGCCAACCCGGCGCAACCGCTGACCGGTTTCTCGCCATTGATCAGCCAGGACAGCCAGCCATTGGGCCTGCGCTCGCGTTTCGCCCTGGATCGCCTGAACACCTTAACCAAGGCCGGCCCGCTGGCAGCGACGGATCTGCAACACATGGTGATGGACGATCAGGTGTATCAAGCTGCGCAAGTCATGCCGGATCTGCTGCAATTCTGCGCGGACGGTTTGGGTGCCGATGCGAAAACGCTGGCACCGCTGTGCGCCAGTCTCAAGGCTTGGGATCGCAAGGCGAATATCGACAGTGGGCTGGGCTTCGTGCATTTCCAGAATGTCATGGAACCGCTGGAGCAGGCGCCTGAGGTCTGGCGTGTAGCATTCGATCCGCAAGACCCGCAACACACACCGCGTGGCCTGGCGGTCGACCGGCCGGAAGTGGCGCAGGCGCTGCGTCAGGCGATGCTCGCGTCGGTGGAACAGGTCAATGCTTCAGGGCTGAAAAAGGACAGCCGCTGGGGTGACATCCAGGTGGTCAGCAGTGGCGGCCAGCAAACGCCGATTCACGGTGGGCCGGGAACTTTGGGCGTCTACAACGCCATTCAAAGCGTACCGAGAACCGACGGCAAGCGTGAAGTGGTCAGCGGCACCAGCTACTTGCAAGTGGTGACCTTCGATGAAAAGGGACCGCAAGCCAAAGGGCTGTTGGCGTTCTCGTTGTCCAGTGACCCGGCCTCGAAATACTCGCGAGACCAGACACTGGCGTTTTCCAGGAAACAACTGAGCGTGTTGCCGTTTACCGAACAGCAGATCAAGTCCGATCCGCAATATCAGTCCCTGACGATCCGCGAACAGGACGAGAAGGCCGCGAAGGTGGCTGCGCAATAATGTGATGAGTGTTTGAGAGACAGACGAAGGCCGCACCCCGCGAGGGTTGCGGCCTTTTAGCTTTTCGGAGGTTTTTGCGGGATGGAATTGAGGACTGGATTGCCCTCTTCATTACGGGTCAGGTAGACCGGCAGCACCTTGGGCAGGGTCGTCACCAGGGTGTTGAGTTCCTTGATGTTGTAGATGCCACCAATGCGTATCGCGCCGGTGCTGTTGTCGGCAACCATCAACGGCGTTTCCAGATACCGGTTGATCAAGGGCAGCGCTTCACTCAGCGCCAGATTGTCGAGCACCAGTTTGCCGTTGAGCCAGGCCAGCGAATTGTCGTTGTCGTAGGTCTGGCGGATCCGCGGAATGTAGTCGCCGTGGCCGTAGCTCGCCTGCATCGATGGACCGAGCCTCAAGCCGTCCCCCGGCAAGTCGTCATTGCTGCTGACCAGCACCGAACCTTCGATCAGGTTCACTTTCACCTGGTCTTCATACATCCAGACGTTGAATTTGGTCCCGGTGACGCGGATCTTGCCTTCGGCCGCCTTGACCACGAACGGGTGGCTGCTGTCGTGAGTCACGCTGAAGAAGGCTTCCCCTTTATTCAGGCTGACCTGGCGACGATCCTTGTAGTTGCTGTAGGTCAGCTCGCTGCCCAGGTTGAGTTCTACCTGGCTGCCGTCCTTCAAGGTGACCTGACGCACATTGTTGGTCGCTTCGAAATGCTGGTACGAATTGGGCAGCCAACCGAGGTTCCAGCCGCTATAGGCCGCCAGTGGCAACGCCAGTGCACATACGGCCGCGGCCATGCCGAAGGTGCGCCACGGTGTCTGGTGTTTTACCGGCACCATTGGCACGACGACAGGTTCGGGACGAGGCAGATCCCCTGCAACATCCCAGATTTCCAGCATCGCCTCGTATTCGAATGCGTGAAGCGGGTCGGCATCCAGCCACTGCTCGAACGCCAGACGTTCCTGCGCGGTGCAGTCATCGGCATGCAAGCGCATGCACCAGTGCGCTGCGGCATCGGTGATGGCGTCGTATTCGGCTTGGGAGAGAGAGTGGTCGGTCATTGACTCATCCTGATTTCCGCCATTCTAACCTTGAGGGGCCACCGCCGAGAACATCTGTCATGGCAATTACCCATCAAAGTGTGTTTATTTTTGCCCGCTGGCGATAAACACGCCAGCGGGCAGCAGTATTCATACCCTGCGTGAAAATTTGATCAAAAAGTTCTCTATTTGCCTGATAGCTGCGCAGAACAGCGGCTCTGCGCATTTTTCAGGGTCACATCAGGACTGTGCAGGCACCGGGTCCAGTTGCCGGCCCATTTGACCGATCAAAAAGGCAATCGAGTCGGCGTTGCGCAAGATGACGTCAATCCGCGCGTCCGCTTTTAGTGGGTCGAGGAACGCCGTGCGCGCCTCGGCCATCGTGGCGCAGCCGGTGATTTTGAGGATCGCCTTGCCCACGTGCTCGGTGCTGACAATGTTGTCCAGACCGACCCAGGCTTGTGCAGCGCCACTCCAGCGGGAGAACAGTTCCTCTGGCGGTGTTGCCAGTGACAGTGCCTCACGCTGAAACACCTGTTGAGTATTTTTCATGGCCGCGCCATAGGCGGTATTGGGGGCAACGAGGTCGCTGAAAGGGCGGCGAGCTTCCAGTGACGCAATGTCCAGGGCGTCTGAATAAAGGTGCGAAAACTCGTGAATCAGGGTGGAGGCCTGGCTGTGGGCGTCGACATCGAAAGGCTCGGTCAGGCACGACTTGTACCAATCGAGTTGCTGATCGAAAAACTTCTCGGTGAAATGCACGACCTTGCGCGCATCCTTGTCCACCACGAAGGCAATCATGTTGGCGTTCGGGAATCGGTTGGAGCCGATGACAAAACGTTCGGTGTTCATGTAGTCCTCATTCGGGTCCACCAGGGCGTTGCACACTGGAACAATGGCTTTTTTGATTTTATCGATCAGTTGCGCGTCAACGCTGGTGACGTCAAAGAAGCTCTTGAGGAAGGTATTCAGGCGGGTGCCAGCCACAAGCGGTCTGGGTTTCGCAAGGTTATGCAGGCTGTTGAACGCATAAAAGCGCGCCATATCGATGGCCTGCACGATCTGGCGCGCCCGGTCCGGTTGCAACAAGCGAATGGCGGTCATGCCCCGCGCTTCAATGTTCAGCGCTCGGTTGACTTCATGGCTGGCCGCATACTCGTTGTGCATCTTCGACAAGGCCTTGCCGAAGTGCACGGTGTGCGCATCCAGGTCCATCACCTGTTGCCCGCCTGGCGCCTTCAGCAGGGAAGGTCCTGCCTGGCTGGCATTGTGCAGTTGCAAGACCGCGCCCGGTTTGTCGACGCGGTAGACTTTTCCGGCGACAGCGGCGAACTGATGTTTGCTGACCGGGTCGAGGAACGTGCCTTCACCTGGCTGGCTGGTCAGATCTTTCAAGGCAACATTTGGGGTTTCGAAGGGCTGCTGCAGCGTGCGCATCGGCGCTGTCGGCTGGATTTTCTCCCACTGCGGGGTTTCTACGGCCCTCGCCACAGGTGCGGTTTCAGCAGGCACCGAGGAAGTTTCAATGGAGCCTTCCAGCGACAGCCGTCCCAACGAGATCAATTGCACGGCACCGGCGATAAATTCCTCCAGTGCCCGTTTCCAGTGGTGATCCTGCAGATCCTCAGCGGAGGCCTTGGCATCTTTGAAGCTTTGCCACAGGAACTGCGCGTAGGCCAGTTTACCGGGCAACAGGCCGGCAATCCGTTTGATTCCGGAGCTGAACAAGTTGACTACCGTGCTCCAGTCCGACTGGGCCGACGTCGACGACAGACTGTCCAGCAGGTGCTTTAGCAGTTTGGTGTTGTCGCTGAACATTCGGGTCAACAAATTGCCGTCGAGGTGGGTGGAAGCAAGAGTGATCTCGATCGATTGACCGGCGGTGAGCTGGAGCAAGTTGCGGAACACGGACTGTTGGTTTTCCGGCAGCCGGCGAATCAGCAGATCCTGTAACGGACCCTTGGCATGGATTGCGGCGAGCAGGGTGATCTCACTGTCGAACTCGGTAAAAAGCGAACCTGTGTGGTAAGGCGCATAGAGGATCTGCGGGCCTTTATGTCCGGCACCCGGGCCGATCAGGTACAAGCCCAGAGCGCTGACTGCGGCAGTGCCAGCTGTCTTGATCAACGCCAATGGACGCATGATGGCGTGGGCGCCATGCACCGCCGCCCTGGCAATGTCATCGGGCATGTCCAGGATCTGCTGGATCAAGTCGAACGCCGCCGCGGACAGTCGTTGTTGAAGGTGCAGGGCATGGGCATGCTGCATGAGTTGCCAGGGCAATTGTTGGATGAAGCGCAGGCATCGAACCTTGGCCTCATCGCTGCCGTCAGAAAGACGATCGACTATTTTTTTGGCGAATCCACCCTGTATATCCAGTGACAACAATAGCTGTCGAACCGCTTTCTGATCGAGGGTTGCTGGAAGCACCGCGCCGGGTTTGGACCGGACGCTGAACCCCGAACCCTGGGCAATGCTGGCAGGATTCAGGGCAAACCCGGTCAGGCTGAGCGATGGTCCGGCCAAGGCCAGATCCGGGACTATTTCAATGTCGTCCGGCTCGGTCACGGCTCCGGGGAAGCGACTGCGTAGTAACGTCGCGAGCGTATCGTGAACATGTGCTGTCAGGGTTGGCAGGTCGCTGAGATAGTCTTTGTCATCGCTGACATTATTGAGGTACTGCTGCAGCAGTTCGAGGTGCAACTGCTGTGCTTCTACCGGCGCCAAACCGAGCCAGGCCGGCAAGGAGTGTTGATGGGCAATGGCTTGCGAAAGCTGCGCGGCTCGACGCAAATTGGTGTCGATTGCGGCTTGCGCCAGTTTGTTTAACGCGCTGTGTTTTTGAGCCGCGGTGAGCTCCAGTGAACGCGCGTGTTCGCAAGCACCCAGAAAATGCTCGATGGCTGATTGCGTCAGTTTCTGCAGAACATTGCCATCGATCAACCGCAACGAGTTCAGTGAGTAACGTTGGTGGAACTGGCGCTGTGTAGGGGTGAGGTTTTCCAGCAGCATCAGGCGCTTTCGAGGGTCCAGCAAGCGTCGGTCCAGTTCCTGTTTTGCACGGTCAACGTCATTGAAAACCTCCAGCCCCGTCGCCGGCGTCCAGAGCAGGGCTCGCCCCGAGTGCTGAATGTCGAGTCCGCCGCGCTCGGTCAGCAGAAAGCAATTGGCCAGCGGCAAGACATCAGCCTGACCGGCACACTCAAGGACCAATGAGTAGGCGTCCGGCCGAAACCCGTTGAGAATGTTGCGATTGGCGCGATCCGGCTGGTCAGGGTTGAACACGGTGTCGACAATGGCCCGATCTGTATTGCGCAACGTTGAACCGAGTGCCCGCAGTCGCGCCTCCCCGCGCACGCCGACGGAAAGGGCATGGGCCAGGCGTGACTTCACGTTTTCCAGATAGACCTTTTGCAGCGCCAGCGAGGTCAAGGGCTGTGCGCCGAATTCAGCGCTGACCAGCGATTCGACGTCGCTGAAAGTCTTGACGAACGCCGCAGCGGTATCAGCAAGAACCAGGGATGGCGTTTGCCTGCCGGACAGCGCGGGCCGGGTACTCCAGCGCCCGTCAGCCTGAAGCGCCAGCAACCGCTCGCTGATCATGGAACGTATATCCAGCGCCTTATCGAACAAGGCATGGATATCTACGGCGTTGTCGCTGTAACGCAACAGTTGGAGGGCGTGTTCCAGGTTCTGTTGTTGTTTGACGATGATCGCTTCAAACAGTGTTTTGAAAATCGACCCTGAAATCACTTCACCGGTGACATGGGGTTGCTGGAATCCGATAAAACGGTTGCGCTCGTCCAGGCTCAGCAGGCCGTAAAGTTCGTCTTCGTGACCGGCCGCGTTGAATTTGCTGCGCAAAGTGTCTTTCAAGTCCTGGTAGTCCTTGAGCACCTGTAGCCCGTGGGTGGGAGTGTAGAGACAGGCTTTGGCGTGGCTGATCATCAGCGAACCCGCCAGTTCTACATAATTGGCCTGGTGTTCCCACAGGCGCACGGTTTCCAGGGCAGGGCCGCGAGCTTTGTCGGAAACCGGTTCGATGAGGGTATGCAACACCGTGCTCTGTTCGGGACTGATAATCTTGGCCTCACGCTTGAGCAGGATGTCTGCTCGTGCCTGTTCACGAATGGCCTTGGCAAAAAACTCCCGTCGTGACACACCATCGGCGCTGGCCGCGTTCCAGAACTGCTCCAGTTGCGTCGACAGCAGGCTGAACAATTTTGCGCAAACGGTTTTGACTGCGAAGTCCCAGTGCTGCTGATCAGTGCTTGCTGCGGTTTTTTGCGGGTGGGAAAACTCAACGTGCTGACCGGTTGGCCATTGCTGCTCACGGTAATACGACAGAATTGCGGCGCTCAATGACAGGGAGTTGATCCACAGGCGAGTGGGTCCGGCGCTCGGGTCTGTAGGGGAAGCAGCATAGAAATTTACTTGGGTCCGACGCTGGTCGAGTCCGGGAAACGTGGGTGCCAGCAACTCGGCAAGTACTGTATCGAGCAACGAAGTGAGCGTTGGCAGCGCCATCAGCTCATCGATCATGGCCTGGTCGTTCAGGCCCCGGTTATCGCCAATGGCGGCACGCTGGTCTTCGAATACGTCGCCATCGATCGTCTGGTAGGTCACCTTTACATGGGTGGCTGCCGCGAGCGTCTTGCGCCGGTGCAGGGACATGCAGGCGAGCAGTTTGTCATCTTCAGTTGCTTCGTTCAGTTGCTGTACCAGGTGTTCGGTCAACGCCGCGCGGCTGTAGTACTTCTGAATACCGGTGTAGGGGCTGTAGGCAATCACGCCGCTGTTTTCCGGCGCGGGGCTCAACACGAAACTGCCGGCCAGGGGCATCGGTTCCTGGTCGGCAATGCCGAGCAGAATTCTTTCGGCGAGCATCGTTGGCGACTGTTGACTGCGTAGCGTCTGAGTGGCCAATTCGATGTGTTTTAACCATTCAAAATCCTTTTGCGAAAGTCCGTGGGTTTTGCCCAGTTCAGCCCAAAGGCCGGGCGACTGCAGGGCTTCGGGGAAAAACAGCGGATCAGCGGATGTAGGCATTATCGAGTCTCGAGCAAGACGCGGCGCAGAGCGCCACTGGATGGAGCGTCGAGACTAAAAGCCGGGGCCACGGCACGGGTGGTAGATAGTTAACGCACGGCAGGCCCATGTTCGTGCAAACAGGCGCAATCGAAGGGTTGACAGCGCACTCGCCGCGCGTTGTTAATCGGCGGTCTACGTACGCTGTTGCCCCCTCCAATAATTAGTCTGGAGCTTCAGATGTCTGCGCCACACGATCATGTGTCTACTGTTGTCTCGCAAAACCTGTCGCTGGCTGAACTGACGGCATTGCTTGAGAAGATCTTCCTGCGTCACGGCACGTCGGCCGATGTCGCTCGGGTGCTGGCACAAAACTGCGCCGGCGCCGAACGCGACGGTGCGCACAGTCACGGAGTGTTCCGCATTCCCGGTTATGTCTCGACCCTGAACAGCGGCTGGGTAAACGGCAAGGCCGTTCCCGTGGTTGAGGATGTGGCTTCGGGATTCGTGCGGGTCGATGCCGGCAACGGTTTCGCGCAACCGGCCCTCGCTGCTGCCCGGGCATTGCTGGTGGAAAAAGCCCGCAGCGCCGGCATCGCAGTCCTGGCGATCCGCAATTCGCACCATTTCGCCGCGTTGTGGCCGGACGTCGAGCCCTTTGCCTATGAAGGGCTGGTGGCGCTCAGCGTGGTCAACAGCATGACCTGCGTCGTGCCCCACGGCGCCGATCGGCCGTTGTTCGGCACCAACCCCATTGCCTTTGCCGCGCCGCGTGCCGACGGTGAGCCGATTGTGTTCGATCTGGCCACCAGCGCCATTGCCCATGGCGACGTGCAGATTGCCGCGCGCAAGGGCGAGCGTTTGCCACCGGGCATGGGCGTGGACGGCCTCGGTCAGCCGACCCAGGACCCGAAAGCGATTCTGGAAGGCGGCGCGTTGTTGCCGTTTGGCGGGCACAAGGGCTCGGCGCTATCGATGATGGTGGAGCTGTTGGCCGCAGCGCTGACCGGAGGCAATTTTTCCTTCGAGTTCGACTGGAAAAATCATCCGGGCGCGAAGACGCCGTGGACCGGCCAATTGCTGATTGTCATCGATCCGAGCAAAGCCGCCGGGCAGAGCTTTGCTGAGCGCAGTCAGGAGTTGGTGCGGCAGATGCATGGTGTGGGGCTGAAGCGTTTGCCGGGTGATCGCCGTCATTATCAGCGCGCCAAGTCGCAAACCGATGGCATTGTGCTGGATGAGCAGACACTGGCGAATTTGCGGGAATTGGCGGGCAGCTGACACAACACCTGTGGGAGCGGGCTTGCCCGCGATGAGGGAGTTTCAGTCGA
>NZ_JBSVXD010000075.1:0-26408 GCF_054070755.1 Pseudomonas sp. SDO5591_S426
GCATTCCAAAGTAGGAGCTGCCGCAGGCTGCGATCTTTTGCTTTCCAGAATGATGGAGTGCTGAAAAGGGTAAAAACCGCTATAACGCATTTGACCGTCAACCAAGGCGTGACAATGAACCCGTTCGAAGACATGCGTATTTTTTGCCAGGTGATGGATTCCGGCAGCTTCACGGCCGCCGCCGATCAACTGGGCCTGTCCAAGCAATTCGTCAGCCGACGCCTGATGCAGCTTGAGGAACGCCTCGGCGTGCGCTTGCTCAATCGTTCGACCCGACGCCTGGACGTCACGCCGCTCGGGCAGAGTTACTACGAATCCGCTCTGCGCCTGCTCAGCGAAGTCGAGCAAGTGGAGCAGGGCATTGCCGGCCAGACCACCGAACCGCGCGGTACCATTCGCGTCAGCGCGCCGCTGTCGTTTGCATTAGCCCATCTGGGCTGTCTGCTACCCGTTTTTTTGCAGCGCTACCGTGACGTCACCGTGGAAGTGGATTTGAGCGATCGCCCGGTAGACCTGCTCGGTGAAGGCTACGACCTGGCCTTGCGCATCGGCACGCTGGAAGACTCGACCCTCATCGCCCGCCGCATCGCCTCGATCGAACGCGTGTATTGCGCGAGCCCGGCGTATCTGGCCGAACGCGGCACACCGGTCAAACCTGAAGATTTGCTCAACCATGACTGCCTGCCCTACGGCCACGGTCGTCAGGTGCAATGGCGATTCACGGGGCAGGGCAAGCCGCTGGCCGTCAACGTCACCGGGCGGATGCGGGTCAACAATGGTGAGTTGCTGAGAGACGCAGCTATTGCCGGGATGGGGATTACTTACTTGCCAACGTTCATCGTCGGATCGGCGCTAAGAGATGGCAGGCTGGTGCCGGTGCTGGACGCGTTTCGGCCGGAGCCGCTGACGCTGTCGGCGGTGTATCCGCAGCATCGCCAGTCATCGCGACCGGTGCAGGCGTTGATCGGGTTTTTGCGCGAGCGGCTGGATCAGGCGGAGGGTGAATCGTAGATCGGCAATTCACACGATCCCCTGTAGGAGCAAAGCTTGCTCGCGATTGCGGTGGTCCATTCAACAGTTATGTTGACTGGCACTCGGTCATCGCGAGCAAGCTTTGCTCCTACAAGGTTTAGTGCAAGTCAGTTGATGCGTTTGTCATCCCCCGGCTCACCAGCCGCATGCAGCCCGCGATCATCTCCGATTTCCCCGGCCCGATGAACACCGTGGTCATCGCCGATTTCGCCTGAACGATGAACGCCATTGTCATCACCTGAGCGATGAACGCCATTGTCGTCGCCCGAACGATGGACACCATTGTCATCACCCGAACGGTGTACACCATGATCGTCACCCGGTTCGGAATGAGTGCCGCTGCGTCCTGAGTTGGACGCTGTACTGCCGCTGTGACCCGACGCATGGTCGCTGCCGCTATGTCCGCTGCCAGCGCTGTTGCCGCCGTGACCACTGCCGCTGCTGCCGCCATTGCCACCGCCGCCGTTACCGCCGCCACCACTGCCACCGTGACCGCCGCCGCCATTGCCGCCGCCACCGCCACTGCCGCCACCACCATGGCCGCCGCCGCCGCCGCCACCACCGCCACCGCCACCGCCACCGCCACCGCCACCGCCGTGGCCACCACCTCCGCCGCCACTACCACCGTCTCTCGCCTGTGCACTCGACACACCGGACAGGCTGTCCGGGATCAATACGGTAGACGCCGACAAGACCGCGCCAATAGCTACTGCCAGTAAAAGCTTGTTGATGTGCATGTCGTTCTCCGTCTTTTTGTTCAGCTTGGAACGTTGATGAACATTGCAACTTGCTGCTGTATTCAGTGGGTGAACACGTCAACGTCCGGCTTTATTCAGTCGAAAGTTGAAAAAACCATGCGATGGGTGCGCAAGTCTGTCCCAGAGCGGTCAGTGGATGCTTGAAGCGAGTTCGAAAATCGGGATGTACATCAGGATCACGATCACCCCGATCAGCAGGCCGATGAAGGTCATGAGCAGCGGTTCGAACAGCCGCACGAACCATTCGATCCAGCGGCTGATTTCTTCGTCGTAGAAGTCGGCGCTGCGCTCCATCATCTGTCCGAGGTTGCCGGACTGTTCGCCGGCGCGGAGCAGACGCAGGGACACCGGCGTCACCAGATGATTGAGTTCCAGCGCGGTCGACAACGATTGCCCTTCGCGCACCCGTTCGCAGGCCTGGTCCAGGCGCACGCGGGAGGCGGGCGTCAGCAGGTTGCGGACCATGCCCATGGCGGTGACGAGGGGAATGCCGCCTTGCAGCAGAATCCCCAGCGAACGGTAGAAGCGCGCCAGTTCGTACATGAAGATGCGCTGGTGCACCGCCGGGAGTTTTTCGATCAGGCGATCCACGCCACGGCGGAACGACGGCTGTCGCTGGAGCAGGGCGAGGGCGACGATGATGGCCATGAAGGCGCCGAAGAATTCGCCCTGGTGGGCGTGCAGGAACATGCCGCTGGTCATCAGGATCTGCGACAGCCACGGCAGGTTCGACCCCAGCCCTTCGAACACCAGGCTGAAGCGCGGCACCACATAACCCATCAGGAACAACACCACGCCGCCGCCCACCACCAGCAACAGCATCGGGTAGATCGAGGCGCTGACGATCTTCTGCCGAACTTCGTCCATGCGCTGGCGATAGCTGACGTAGCGACCCAGTGCTTCACCCACGGCGCCGGTTTTCTCGCTGGACTGCACCAGCGCCACGTACAGCGGAGGGAACACCGCCGACAACTGGCTCAAGGCCTGGGAGAAGGATTTGCCTTCATACAGCAGGCGCACCAGTTCGCTCAGGGTTTTGCGGGCCTGTGGCGCCGATTCTTTTTCCGCCAGGCTTTCCAGCGCGTCGATCAACGGCAGGCCGGCGTTGAGCAACGTGGTTAGTTCCTGGCTGAACAACACCAGGTTGAAGGTTTCGCGCTGCTTGAGGCGCAACGCTCGCCAGTGCCGCTCGGCGTGCAGGCTGACCACCCGCAGGCCCTGGTCTTCGGCGATGCGCTGGGCTTCGCTGTGACCCTGTGCTTCGACGGTCATCGACACCACACCGGCCTTGCCGACTGCTTTGAGGTGAAACCGCATGGTCGCCACCGTCATTGCCAACTGGTGACTTCGGCGTTTTCGCCTTCGCCGCCGGGCTGGCCATCCTTGCCCATCGACAACAGGTCGTACTCGCCGTTTTCGCCGGGATAGCGGTAGGTGTAGTTACGGCCCCACGGATCTTGCGGCAGCTTTTTCTGCAGGTACGGACCGGTCCAACGGGTTTCGTCGCTCGGCGCGGTGACCAGCGCCTGCAAGCCCTGTTCGGTCGACGGGTAATGCCCGACTTCCAGGCGATACAGGTCCAGGGCTTTGCCCAGGCCTTCTATTTGCGCCTTGGCCACTTTCACTTCGGACCGGCCCAGTTGCGCAAAATACTTCGGCGCCACGATACCGGCCAACAGCCCCAGCACCACCAGCACCACCAACAATTCAAGCAATGTGAACCCGCGTTGAGGACGCGGGGCGAAATGCAGTCGCTGTTTCATGATGACCTCACACAGTCGGCAGAAGGGTCGCAACAAAGGCCTATGCAATTGCCATGCAAATGGTCATCAAGCTTCTGCTGTCCTCCTGCAACCCCCGTATTACGGCCTCTCGCGCTTTCGGCACAGTGCTTGCGTATGGCTGATAAACGACCGGCCATTGGGGCATTACCCCCATTTTTCGGGGCCGGGCAGGGGAGACAGAGCTATGAAAACTCTCACCACAGGAATGCTCGGCTTGATGCTGCTGGCCGGCGTCGTTCAGGCCGATGTGTTCGTTTCCGTGGACGCCAAGGGCAACTTCGTCCTGTCCAATGTCCACCGCCCCGGTCGCCACTATGAACGGGTAATTCGTGAGGCCGAGGCGACGGTGGTCAGCCTCGACCAGCAGCCGCAAATGATCGCCGCGCGACCCTATGCCGAGCTGGTATCCAAAGCCGCCAACGACAACCAGTTGCCGGCCGCGCTGTTGCACGCGGTGATCCAGACCGAGTCCAGCTACAACGCCAGCGCCGTATCGCCCAAGGGCGCCGGCGGGTTGATGCAGTTGATGCCTGACACCGCCCGCGAGATGGGCGTGAAAGACGTCTACGACCCCAAGGCCAACATCCAGGGCGGCGCCCGCTACCTCAAACGCCTGATGACGATGTTCGACAACGACATCGCCCTCGCCGTGGCGGCCTACAACGCCGGGCCGCAAGCGGTACTCAGCCGTGGCGGCGTGATCCCGCCGTTCGCCGAAACCCAGCGTTATGTACCCAGCGTTTTGCGCCAATACCGGCGCTTGCAGGGACTCGCAGTGGATGCCCCGCTTTGATCGAAAACCTTGGGGCGGGTTTCCCCAACATTGGGGCATGGTGGCCCCAGGGAAAAAGTGGGGAATAAGTGGGGAATTTCCCCCGACGTGTGAAGTGCTAATCGCAAGACATTGAAAAACCACTGAATTTTTTATGGCATGCAGATTGCTCAAAGGGTTTTGTCGAGAATTATTCCCTGTGAGCACCCACAGTGAGGCCCGTGATCATGACCGGCATTTACCACGCTCCACAAATACTCCCTTGGTTGCTGTTGGCCGCTTCGATGCTCGGCATCGAGATTGCCGAAGCAGCTGCGCGCTGTGAACGCAACCTGGTGGCCAACGTCGTGGCGCTGGATCAGCCGCTGATGTTCAACCGCCTCGGGGCGCAGAACGTCAACGGCATGATGTTCGCCCTGCGACGCGACGTGGTCGATGACCGTCAGGTCTCTCTGGAGCAGGGCGGCGCGGCAGTGCCGGGCAAAGTGTCCCTGCGGCCCGACAAGCGTCCGCGTCCGCTGGTATTGCGGGTGGCTGCCGGTGACTGCCTCACCGTCAACCTGCAAAACCTGCTGGCCTACCAGCCCAACCCCGGCTCCCACAGCGATGGCGGTGGAGAGGAAGAGGGTGAGGAGGAAGAAGGCATCGAAATCGGTGACGGTGCGACCCAGTTCAAGGCCGACGAACAAGTGGCTGACCGTCACGTCGGCTTCCAGGTCAACGGCATGCAAGCGGTCAACAGCATCGATGACATTGCGTCCTATACCGGGCGCAACGCCAACACTTTGGTCGCCCCCGGCGCCAGCCGTTCCTACACCCTGTATGCCGAGCGCGAAGGTGCGTTCGTGGTGAGCAGCCGTGGCGCAACGTTCGGTGGCGAGGGCGCGGCCGGCAACAATGCCAACGGTCTGTTCGGCCAGGTGGCGGTGATGCCCAAGGGCGGCCGCAACTACCGCAACACCATCACCGAAGAAGAAATGCGTCTGGCCAGCACCGGGCGCACGCCGGCCGGTCAGCCGATCGTCGATTACCAGGCACGCTACCCGCAGCGCGAGCCGTGGATTCGCGAAGGCAAGGCGGGCAAGCCGATCATCAACATGGTCGACGGCAATGAAATCATTTCCAGCGAAGCTGATGCCATTGTCATGGGCAGCAACGCCGACGGCAGTTTCCCAAGCTCCACTTATCCACTTGAAGCCTTGGGCAAACGCAACCCGGCCATCCCCAATCGCCTTGAGCCGTTCCGCGATTTCTCCGCGCAGTTCCAGGATGAAACCGCAGTCACCCAAGCGTTTCCCGCTTATTTCGCAGACCCGGTCATGGCCCATGTGCTGGAGCCGACCCGCGACTCGTTCATGATCAACTATGGCGCCGGTGGCATGGGCGCCGAGGTGCTCGCCAACCGCTTGGGCGTGGGGCCGATGCACGATTGCCTGTCCTGCGCCTATGAAGAGTTCTTCCTCAGTGCCCACACCGTCGGCGACGTGGCGATGCTGGTGGACGTACCGGCCAACGCCGGGCTGGAAGGCATCACCCCCGGCCAGACACCGAATGCCGATCAGGTCGGGGTCAAGGCGACCACCGCGTTGTATCCGTCGGAGCCTTCGAACGTCGCTCACAGCTACATCGGTGACTTCGTCAAATTCCGCAACACGCACAACGGTTACGAACACCACATCTTCCACTTGCACGGCCATCAGTGGCTGTTCAACCCCAATGACGACAACTCCGACTACGTCGATGCCCAAGGCATCGGGCCGGGCGCCGGCTACACCTATGAAATCGCCAACGGTGGTTCGGGCAACCGTAACCGGGTCGCGGGCGATGCGATTTATCACTGCCACTTCTACCCGCACTTTGCCCAGGGCATGTGGGCCATGTGGCGGGTGCACGACGTGTTTGAAGAAGGCACCAAACTTGAAGTGTCGCAACAAGGCGCCGACGGCTTCCACAGTGAACCGTATGCCTTGCGCAGCGGTAAACCGGCGGCGGACGCACGGGCCTTGCCCGATGGCGAAATCGTTGCCGGTACGCCAATCCCTGCAGTCGTTCCACTGCCAGGCAAAGCCATGCCGCCAATGCCAGGCAAAGTCGCGGTCGTGCCGAAAATCGGCGAAACCCTGGTGGCTGCCAACGACGATGACGATGAAGAAGGCGACGATGACGGCGAGCATCACGACGGCGGTGTCACCGGAGCCATCGGCTCGCTGGCGCTGGTCGATCGCAGCGAAGCCAACCGCAACGCCGATGGCACCCTGAAAAACCCAGGCTATCCATTCTGGATCGGCGGCATGGAAAGTTCGGTCGGCCAACGCCCACCGACCCCACCGCTGGACATGCTCGATGCCGCTACGGCGCAGGCCCTGAAGGCTAGCGGTAAAGCGCTGTGGGCCAACCTCGACCCTAATCAGTCCGGCGGCTGGGACGGCGGCTTGCCGCGTCATGCCCTGGGCGGTGTATCCGAGGGTGGCGAGGCGCACACCATCACCACGTCGCTGGACTTCTCCAAGGAAGTGAAACGGGCCAAACCGATCTACATGCCGGAAGAGGGCACGGAAGTCGAACAAGCGGCCATGGCCTTCCACGCGAAAAAAGACCATCCAAGCTTTGCCGTCCTGCCGGGCAACCAGATCGTGGCGCGCAACTTCCGCACCAACGGCGCCTTGCCGGTGGCCGGTGCGCCGTACTACGAACCGTGCATGGATGACCGGCAAAAACGCCTGATCAGCAGCGCCGGCACCGGTGAGTTCATCAGTGGCGAGCGCCTCGACGGTATGTCGTTTATCGGTGCCTCGACCTTCACCGCGGACCGTCCGCGGGTCTACAAGGCGGCGAACATCCAGTTCGACGCGGTGTACAACAAGGTCGGCTACCACTTCCCTCAAGCGCGCATTCTTGCGTTGTGGGAAGACGCCTGGCCGGTGATCACCAAGCAGCGTCCGCCAGAACCTCTGGTGATGCGCATGAACACCTTCGACTGCGTGCAGTACCAGCAAACCAACCTGATTCCGGCCACCTACGAGATGGACGACTATCAGGTGCGCACGCCGACCGACGTGATCGGCCAGCACATTCACTTGCCTAAGTGGGACCTGGTGGCCGCCGATGGTTCGTCCAACGGCTGGAACTACGAAGACGGCGTGCTCTCCCCAGGCGCCGTGCAAGAACGCATCCACGCCATCCGCGAGTTCAACCAGTGCGAAGGCACCGACCCGCGTGACGGCACACCGGCTTGCCCGAAAGCCAAGAATCACCCGTTCTTCGGTCAATACGGCCGGGCTGATTGGGTGGGCGCGCGGACGGCCATGCAGCGCTGGTTCGTCGACCCGGTGGTGAACACCTATGGCGTCGACCGTGGCCTGGGCACCATCTTCACCCACGACCACCTCGGCCCATCGACTCACCAACAGATTGGTCTGTACGCCACCGTACTGGCTGAACCGGCCGGTTCCACTTGGTTCCACGCCGAAACCGGCGAGCCTCTGTACAGCGGCGCGCGGCAGGACGGCGGGCCGACCTCGTGGCAGGCGGTGATCTCCACCGGTGACCTGGACGGCGACGGCAAGAACGACAGCTTCCGCGAGTTCTTCCTCGAATACAGCGACTTCCAGCACGCCTATGAAGCCGGTGTGTACGTCGGCGCTGGCCCGAACGGCGTGCCGAACCCGCAAGCGTTCCCGGCCACAGCCGACAGCTTCCGCTACGCGATCAACCCACCGGTGCGTGACAACACCAGCGAGTTGCTTGAAGCGGTTGTCGAGTTGCGCGGCGGGGTGAAACCGGGCTGCCCAAGCCGCCCATGCCCGCAAGCGATCTCGGTGGATGACCCTGGCATGTTCGTCGTCAACTACCGCAACGAACCGCTGGCCCTGCGGGTTTACGACCCGAACAAGGTCGGCCCGGACGGCAAGCGCGGCATGCAGGCCGATGGCCTGGGCGGCGACCTGGCGTATGCCATGCAAAGCCGTACCGACCGTGCGATCCCGGCGATGAACCTGGCGCCGAACCTGATCACCGCGGCCACCGGCCCAACCGGCGGCACCACGCTGTTCCCGCCGCACATCAACCGTGGCGGCGCCGAACCTGGCGATCCGTTCACGCCGATGCTGCGCACCTACACCGGTGACAACGTGCGGCTGCGGGTGCATGCCGGCGGTCACGAAGAGGAGCACAACGTCACCCTGCACGGCGTGAAATGGCTGCAAAGCGGTTCCGGCTTCGGCAACAGCTCCAACTCGGGCTGGCGCGCGTCGCAGATGGTCGGGATCTCCGAGCAGATGGGCTTCAATGCGCCGGTGTCGATGATCTCCAGCGCGGCGGCGACCACCGGTGACTACCTCTACACCATGGACGCGTCCATCGAGGGTTACTGGAACGGGATCTGGGGCGTGATGCGCAACTACACCGCGCAACGCAGCGACCTGTTTGCGGTGCCGAACAATCCGAAGCCGACCGGCATGCGCAATACCGTGGCGTTCGACGGCATCTGCCCACGGATTGGCGCCAACCCGAACGGCATCGGCACCCGGCCAACCGTGCAACGCAACTATGAAGTGGTCGCGGCGCTGGCCAACGACATCCTCAGCAATCCGCTGGGCCTGTCTATCGCTGATCCGGCGGGTCTCGGCCAGCATGTCGGCGGGCCGCTGAAACCGGCGGGCGGCACCCTGGTGCTGAACTCGCGGCCAGTGAGCATTCCGCAGGTCACGATCACCGATCCTGAGGATGGCGAGATCTTCACCATCGGCGGGCAAAGCGGGCCGCTGCATGACCCGACCGCGATCCTGTATGTACGCAAGGGCGATCTCGATCCGATCACCGGCAAGTTGAAACCCGGTGTGCCTGTCGAACCGCTGATCCTGCGTGCGGCGGCCGGTGACTGCATCAACATCACCCTGGAAAACCGTCTGCCGAGCGTGATGCCCGACCTGGCCCAGACCGCGATCATGCAAGGCCTGGCCAAGCGTGACCGCAACGACGGCATGGGCTCGACCACCTTCAACAACAACCTGTTGCGGCCATCGAGCCATGTCGGCCTGCATGCGCAACTGCTGGCTTATGACATCACCAAATCGGACGGTGCCAACGTCGGCGCCAACCCGATCCAGACCGTGCCACCGCGCGTCGGCAGCACCGGTGCGTACCCGACTCGTACCTATCAGTACTACGCCGGGCACCTGGAACGTGAAGGCAAACCGATCACCCAACTGGGGCGCAACGTCGACAACATCAACGCCACGGCGGTGGAGTTCGGCGGGTTGAACTTCACCCCGGCGGACGTCATCAAGCAACCGCAAAAAGGCCTTGGCGGTGCGATGAGTGTCCTGCCGATCGGTTCGACCTGGGTTGAAGATGCCAAGCGCGCGTCGGCCACAGTGACCGCGCCGGGCCAGACCGTCTACCGCGATTTTGCGATGGTCTGGCAGCGCGCCTTGAACACTCGCTGGGCCAATGGCCGGCCGGTGGAAGGCATTGCCTCGGAAGGCAACGGTGTGCCGAACGATCCGAAGGACAACGCGAGCATGGCCATCAACTACAAGATCGAGCCGATGTGGTTCCGCTTCGGTCTGGCCCCGGATGCTCCGTTCGGTCACGCCGGCAGCCCTGGCACCTACGGCGACGTGCCGAACGCGCACATGGCCTACAGCAACGCCTTGGTGGGCAGCGATCCGCAAACGCCGGTGTTCTACGTCAAGCCGGGGCAACCGTTCCGTACGCACATCCTGATGCCGTCCGGTGGCAGTCGCGGTTCGACCTTCCAGCTCGACGGTCACGTCTGGTCGGTCAACCCGTTCGTGTCGGAGAAGAGTGATGTGGGCGGTTACCCGATGGGCACGCCGGGGATTGGTTCAGTGAAGTTCGGCTACAACCCGATGTCGATGTACATCGGCGCCCGGGAAAGCGTGTTGCCGGCGGCGCACTTCAGCTTCATGCACCCGAGCGCCGGGGGCAGCAATGCGATAGCGGGGGACTACCTGTACCGCGACAACGCGTCCTTCGGTAATACCGCCGGGTTGTGGGGGCTGTTGCGGGTGACCAACGAGCCGGAACCGGCGCCTGCGCCGTAGGTGCCGGGATGGGGTGGTGGATAACACCACCATCCCTGTGGGAGCGAGCTTGCTCGCGATGGCGTCCTTGGCGTCACCACCTGAAACCGTGGTGATGCCAATCGCGAGCAAGCTCGCTCCCACAGTAGAGCGGTAAAGCGGACACAGATCTGAAGGGGAGTTTTGCCATGAACAGGACCATCACATTCGTCAGTTGTGCGCTCGTCGTCGCAGGGGCGTTGATCTGGCTTGGGGTATCGCGTACATCGCCGCCGACCCTGCTCAACCAAGTGGCACTGCCCAACACCTGGACCGGCCAGACCCTTGAGCGCGATGGCGTGTCCGTGGCGCTCGATGTGAAGGCGCTGGCCGAGGACGGCGTGCTGCGTGAGGGTGAGTTCGCCGACGTGCAATTTCGCGTCACCGACAAGACTTCCGGCCAACCGCTGTCGGGTATTGCTCCCGGCGCCTGGGTCGACCCGGAAACCGTCGCCGCCGACAAGGCCCAGGGTCGCGACCAAAGCTGCAAAGCCCGGGTCGGGGTGTTCCTCAAATCAAGCATCGGCGCGCGGCCGTTGCTCGATCTCAACAGCTATTTCGTGTTGGTGATGAACCGCGATGCCAGCGTTTCGGTGGTGGACCCGTCGGTGTCGGTGGGCGGCATCACCAGCACCATGACGCGGATCGACATCAAGCAAGCGCCGATGGACTGGGTCACCCCGCGCGATAACAAACGTGTGTTCGTGTCGATGCCGACCGCGGGTGAAGTCGCGGTGATCGACACCGAACAATTCAAGTTGCTTGATTCGGTCGCGGCCGGCAGCAACCCGGTGCGCGTGGCTTTGCAACCGGACGAGCGCCTGCTGTGGGTGGGCAACAACGCCAAGACAGCGGAGCAATCCGGGGTCACCGTCATCGATACCCGCAGCCTGAAAACCCTCAAGCATCTGGCCACCGGCGGCGGTCATCACGAAATCGCCTTCAGCAAGGACAGCCGGTTTGCCTTCGTCACCAACCGCGACGATGGCACGGTGAGCATCATCGATGTCGCCAGCCTGACCTTGCTCAAACAGCTCAAGACCGGTTCGCACCCATTGTCGGTGGTGTATTCGCCGCTGTCCGGGGCCGCGTATGTGGCCGATGGCAAGGACGGCACCGTGACGGTGGTCGACGCGGCGAGCCAGTCGGTGCGGCGAGTGATCAAGCTGAAACAGGGCCTCGGCCCGATGGGCTTCAGCGCCGATGGGCGTTTCGGCATCGTGCTCAACACCCTGGAGAACCAGGCCTCGGTAATCGATGCGGCCAACGATGCGCTGATCCATGAACTGGACGTGTCCGCCGAACCTTACCAAGTGGTGTTCACCAAGGCCTATGCCTACATTCGCGGGCTGGCCTCGTCCAAGGTGACGATGATCAACCTGTCGTCCCTCGGTGAAGGCCGCAAGCCGATTACCCAGGGTTTCGAAGCCGGAACCAAGGCCCCACGGCTAGCCGGTGATTTGCCTCTGGCATCGAGCCTGGCAGTGTCGCGGGACGACAACGCGGTATTTGTGGTCAACCCGACCGACAACACCACTTACTTCTACGCCGAAGGGATGAACGCACCGATGTCCGGCTACCCCAATCGCGGGCAAGTGGCGCGGGCAGCGCTGGTCATCGACCGCAGCCTGCGCGAAGTCGAGCCGGGGCTGTACAGCGCGCGGATCAAACTGCCGACGGCGGGGCGGTTCGACGTGGCGTTCCTGCTCAACCAGCCGAACATCATCCATTGCTTCAGCACCGTGGTTGAGACGAACCCGAATGTCGCGCAAGTGGTCGGTACGCCGAAAGTCGAGTTCATGCTCGACAAGTCCACCGCCGCATTGGGCAGCCCGTACGTGGTGCGTTTTCGCATCGTCCAGGGCAAGCAGAAAACCCAACGCAGTGGGGTCAAGGACGTTCAGGTGCGTTACTTCCTGGCGCCATCCTCGCGGCCTCAGGCAGTCGCGGCACTGGACGTCGGCAACGGCGTTTATGAAGCGCCGGTAACGCTTGACCAGAAAGGCGCCTGGTACCTGCACGTGCGTGCGGCGTCGCTGGGTGCGGATTTCGGCGACCAGACATTTGCCAGCGTTCGGGTGCTGCCCGGCGAAACTCATTGAGAGGACATCGATATGAAGCGATTTGCACACCGTGGACTGCTGACTCTGTGTCTGTTGGCGGTCGGTATCGGCCAGGCCCTGGCTCATTCAGCGGATGAGCATGCCGGCCACACGCCGGCGAAAAGCGCCAGTTCGGAAAGCGCCCAGGTCAAGTTCGCCGACGTGGCGCTGGTGGACCAGAACGGCAAGACCGTGCGCCTGGAAAAAGACCTGGTCAGCGACAAGATCGTGGTCATGAGTTTCATCTACACCAGTTGCACCACGGTGTGCCCGGTGGTGTCGTCGATCATGGGCAAGGTGCAGAAACAGCTGGGCGCGCGAGTCGGCACCGAAGTGCAACTGGTGTCGATCAGCATCGACCCGCAACGCGACGACGCCAAGCGCCTGAACGACTACGCCCGCACCTTCCAGAACGGCCCGGGCTGGAGCTGGCTCACCGGTTCGCCGCAGTCGGTCAACGAAACGCTCAAGGGCCTTGGCAGCTTCAGTGGCGACTTCAAGAACCACCAGCCGCTGATCCTCGTGGGTGACGGCAACAGCCGCCACTGGACCCGCTACTACGGCTTCACCGACCCGATGGTGCTCAGCCGTGAAGTCGAGAAACTCAGCGGCCAGCGCAACGCCCACGCCAAGCACACTGCCATCGCCATGGAGCACCAACCATGAAAGCGCTCGCCCTGATCTTCCTGACGATGTGCTTCTGCATCATCAGTTTCCTGGCCTTTTCCCATGAGCAGCATGAGCAAGCGGCGCCTGCCACAGCGCCGGCAGCGGTCGCGGCGGCGCAACCGGCGGGCGGAACGCGTGATGCCAAAACCTGGTTCACCGACACGCCGTTGCAGGACCAGAACGGCAATACCCTGCGTTTCTACAGCGACGCGTTGCAGAACCGCGTGGTGCTGCTCAATGTGATTTTCACCAGTTGCACCGATGCCTGCCCGTTGATCACCCAAAAGCTCAAGGAAGTACGTGAAGTGCTGGGCGACAAGGCGGACGGCATCACCTTTATCTCCCTTACCAGTGATCCGCAGCGGGATACTCCTGCGGTACTCAAGGCTTACACCTTGAAGCAGGGCGTCGATGGGCCCCACTGGCTTTTTCTTACCGGCGACAAAGCGCAAATGGACGTGGTCCTGGCCCGCATCGGCCAGATCATTCCGTCCCCCGAGCAGCACTCCACGCAGTTGATCGTCGGCGATGTGGCCAACAAACGCTGGAGCAAAATCCGTCCCGATGCCCCGGCCGCCGCCATTGCCCAGCGCTTGCAGTTGCTGACAATGCCTGTGGCTGGCCGCTGAGTCCGCGCCATGAAAATCGCCCTGATCCTCGGCCTGCTCTCGCTCAGCCTGACTGCCCAGGCGTTGCCGCTGAGCCCCAGCGAAAGCGCCGGCAAACGCCTGTACCGCGAGGGCGTGTCGGCCAGTGGTGAGCCGATCATGGCGCGGATCGGGGCGGCGGGCACTGTGCTGCCAGCCACCAGCCTGCCGTGTGCCAACTGCCACGGCGCCGATGGGCTCGGGCGTCCCGAGGGCGGGGTGAGACCGCCGGACCTGACCTGGTCGCGGCTGACCAGCACCTATGGCCAGCAGCAGATCAACGGGCGCACTTACCCGGCGTATACCGACGGCACCTTGGCCAGGGCGGTGCAGGAGGGGCGCGACCCCGGCAACAACCGACTCGACCCGGCCATGCCGAAGTTCGTGCTGTCGATGAACGATCAGCGCAACCTCACGGCGTACCTCAAGCGCCTGGCCGATGACCGTGATCCGGGCCTGAGCCCTGACAGCCTGCATCTGGGCACGTTGCTGCCGAGCACCGGGGCGTTGAGCGAGGAGGGCGTGACGGTGGCGGCGGTGCTCAGGGGTTGTATCGCGCGTATCAATGAGGCGGGCGGGATTCATGGCCGGCAGTTGCGCCTGACCATCCTCGATCCCGGTCCGGATCGTGCCAGTGCTGAGCAGGCACTGAGCCAACTGATCGAACAGGAACAGGTGTTCGCCCTGATCGCTCCGCTGGTGCCGGTGCTCGACTCGGAGTTGGCGCCGCGCCTGGAGCAGGCCGGTGTGCCTTTGATCGGACCTTTGTCATTGCAAGGCACGAACCCGATCAGCCGGCAGATTTTCGAACCGTTGCCGGGGCTGCGCGAGCAGATGATTGCCCTGGCCAACTATGCAGCCGCGAGCCTGCGAGTGTTACAGGGGCCGACGCTGATCGCCTACCCCGACGAGCCCGGCCAGCGGCTGGCAGCAGAGAATCTCGCCAAGTACCTGCAAGACAACGCCTGGCAGAAAGTCCGTCTGCAAATCTATCAATCGGCGCAGGACGAATTGCCGTTGGGTTCGCGCTCGGTGTTTTACCTGGGCAGCAGCGGCGGCTTCAGTCACCTGGCCGAGCGGTTGAACACAGCAGGGCAGGTGCCTTACCTGTTTGCCGCATCGAATCAGGTGGCGGGTGATTTGCTGCAAGTACCCAGTGGTTTTTCCCGACGGGTATTCCTCGCGTATCCGTTCGTGCCCAGTGACTGGACGATCGCCGGACGCCTGGCCCTGACCCAATTGCGCGAACGCCAGCAACTCGGTGGCGAACACGCGGTCCTGCAAGTCGGCGCGTTCAGTTCGATGATGCTGCTCAGCGAAGGCATGAAGCAGTCCGGTCGCGATGCCAGCCGCGAGAAACTGGTCAACGCGCTGGAAGGCCTGCATGACTTCGATACCGGCCTGACCCCGCTGATCAGCTTCGGACCGGGTCGCCGCCAGGGCCTGAGCGGTGCCCATGTGGTCACGGTGGACCTGCCCGACCAGCGTTTCTATCTGGTTGCCCCTTATAAACCCATTGCCGCCATGCCCTGACCGGAGGCCGAACATGAAACTCAACACTGTGCTGATTCTGTTGACGTTATGGGTGCCCGCGGCGTTTTGCAGCAATGGGCAGGTGGCGGCGCGGGTCAATGGCGAGGAAATTTCGCAGATGCGCCTCGAGCGATATTTCGCCGAGTACCTGGAAGACCAGGGCCGGGCGGTCGCCAGCATCCGCAGCCCCAGCGCGTACAAACAGTTGCGCAAAGCGGCACTGGACGCCCTGATCGACAAGGAGCTGCTCTGGCAGGAAGCGGTCAAGCGTGGCGTGGTGATCAGCGATGCCACGGTGCAAAGCCAGGTCGACCAGACCCGTCAGGCGATGGGCGGCGCGCAAGTGTTCGCCCGACGCCTGGAAGACGCCGGTTTCGATGAGGCGGCCTACATCGAATACACCCGCCGTGACCTGACGGCCCAGCAGATGTTTGCCGAACTGACCAAGGTCACCGAGCCGGACGAAAAACAGGTGCAGGCGTTTTTCGAAGAGCATCGAGCCGAGATGAAGAGGCCCGAGGAGATCCAGGTCAGGCATATCCTGATCAAAGTGCCTCAGGGTGCGGAGGCTTCCACTGTTTCATCGGCGAGACTACGCTTGGAGGCAATGCGTACGCGTATCGCTCAGGGCGAGGACTTTGCCAGCGTCGCCCGGAGCGGTTCCGAGGACGCTTCGGCCAGCCAGGGCGGTGATTTGGGCTATTTTCCACGGGGTCGCATGCTGCCGGAGTTCGACGCGGCAGCCTTTGCCCTGGCGCCCGGCGCGGTCAGTGAACCGGTGCGCACGGCGGTGGGATGGCATTTGATTTATTTACAGAACCGAATGGAGGCAGCCGATGTCACAGAGGAGCAAGGACTTGACATGGTTCGGGCTTACCTTGCCCGACAGAAACAGGTTCAGACTCGTCTACAGGTTCTGGCGCAGCTGCGTTCCAGCAATCGGATCGAACGGATTGACGACGATTGAGCATTCCCCCAAAAGTGGGGAAAAGCATCAATCCACATCCGATCGGTTTTCCCCGCTTTTGGGGGGTGGGGTATGTGGACGAAAAGGCATTGCTTTTAAATTCAAGGACATGAATACATAAAATTACCGGCGCTCAGCCTGGCATGAAGTGTGCGTTAGACCTTGTAAGGCGCGCACTCCGCCAGGTTCGGTATTCGGACCTGCGGTTTCAAGGAGTCCACCTTGTTAAACAAAGTACTGGTTGTTGACGACGAACAACTTCTTGCAGAAAACCTCCAGGGTTACCTGCAGGCGCAAGAGTTGGACGTCCGGATTGCTCACGACGGTGCGCAAGGAATCGTTGAAGCTAACGATTTCGCACCCGATGTGATGGTGTTCGATTACCGCTTGCCCGATATGGAAGGCTTTCAGGTGCTCGATGCCGTCCGCCAGAACAGGAATTGTCATTTTGTGCTGATCACAGGGCACCCCACCGCAGAGGTTTGCGAAAGGGCCCGGCAACTGGGAGTCAGCCACATCCTGTTCAAACCGTTTCCGTTGGCGGAATTGGCCCGGGCAGTGCTGGATCTTCTGGGAGGTCAGCGCGAACCCAAAGCGGGCGCGAGCACATCCGAAGGTTTCGTCGAACGACGCCAGAGCAGGACCGAAAATTTCCCGCTGCAGTTGTACGACGGTAGTTGGGTGCTTGCAGATCGCCGACGAAGTACCACGGCCTCCACAGCGCCAGACGACGAACAATTGCTCACCGGGGAGTAGTGGCGCGACAAGACGTTCCGGCCCCCGCCGAAATAGCTCGCCGCGCCGACAGGGCTCAAAGCCCCGGGCGTTGGAGAGCAAGCCATGGACCGTCTATCACTTGTCGTCGATGCTGTGCCGCTGGACTGTGTACCGACCCGGTTTACCAGTGAGCAATTGGCTCAGGCGCGGTCGCTGGCCGCCACTTCCGGCGAGCGGGTTCTGCAAGCCCTTGGTGAGCTCTGCGAACTGGCCCCCATGCCCTTCATCCAGTGCCTGGGCGCAACCCTGCATTATCCGGTGCTCGACACCGACAGCCTGTTTCAAGCCACGCCGGTTTTCGATCGGGTCACCCTGGCCCAATGCCTCAAGCGCGAATTCACTCTGCTGCGTCACGACGACGCGGTCATCGGCGTGTTCGCCGACCCCTTCGACACGGCCCGCCTGGCCTGGATCGACGATTGCCTGCACGGCGCGCCGTTGTACCTGGTACACGCCGACGACCTGAAAGCCTACCTGGCCCGCCACGAAGAAAGCTTCCACGCGGTGGAGTCGCTCAATGCCCAGTCTGACGGCAGCACCGAAATCGATACCCTGCAAAGCCTGTCCCTGACCAGCATCAGCGAAGACTCCAGCGTCGTCGTGAAGCTGGTCAACTCGACTCTGTACGACGCCTTGAAAATGCACGCCAGCGACATTCACCTGGGCACCACCGGCAGCGGTCTGGTGATCAAGTACCGCATCGATGGCGTGCTCAACAACATCAGCAAGATCCAGGGCAACGAATTCGCCGAACAGGTGATTTCCCGGGTCAAGGTCATGGCCGAACTGGACATCGGCGAGAAACGCGTGCCTCAGGACGGTCGCTTCAAGATCGGCATCAGCGGCCGGCAGATCGACTTCCGGGTGTCGATCATGCCGAGCATTTTCGGTGAAGACGCCGTGCTGCGGGTGCTCGACAAACAGGACCTCGCCGACAAGGTCTGCGGTGTGCAATTGCAGGCCCTGGGCTTCGAAGAAGAAACCCTGCGCCAACTGCGCCGCCTGGCCGCCGAACCCTACGGCATGGTGCTGGTCACCGGCCCGACCGGCAGCGGCAAGACCACCACGCTGTACGCGATGATCACCGAGATCAACCACGGCGTGGACAAGATCATCACCATCGAAGACCCGGTCGAATACCAACTGCCGGGCGTGCTGCAAATCCCGGTCAACGAAAAGAAAGGCCTGACCTTCGCCCGTGGCCTGCGCTCGATCCTGCGCCACGACCCGGACAAAATCATGGTCGGTGAAATCCGTGACCCGGACACCGCACAGATCGCCGTGCAATCGGCACTCACCGGGCACCTGGTGTTCACCACCATTCACGCCAACAACGTGTTCGACGTGATCGGCCGTTTCACCCAGATGGAAATCGACCCCTACAGCCTGGTCTCCGCGCTCAACGCGGTACTCGCCCAGCGCTTGATTCGCCTGGTCTGCGTCAGCTGCAGCGCCCCTTACACGCCGAACGAAGAAGAGCTGGAAGCCTCCGGCCTCGATCCGCAAAACGTCGCGCACTACCAGTTCGTGCATGGCAAGGGCTGCGGCCATTGCCGTGGCACCGGTTACCGCGGGCGCAGCGCGATTGCCGAGCTGCTGCACCTGGATGATGAGCTGCGGCAAATGATCGTTGAGCGCCAACCCATTTCGAAAATCAAGGCCCACGCCTGCAAACGTGGCTTGCGCCTGCTGCGCGAATCCGCGCTGGAACTGGTGCAACAAGGCCGGACCACTCTCGAGGAGATCAATCGTGTCACTTTTATCTCGTGAGCAATTTGTCGCCGTCCTCGGCGCCAGTGGTGTCGGCCTCGGCCAGCGCAAGGGCAGTCAAACCCTGTGGCTGGGCAGCGTCGGCTACATCGACGAAGGCTTTCAGGCCTGGACCGTGGCCCTGGAAACCCTCGACCGCCTGCTGGGCGAACATGCCCGCGCCGGTGCGGAATTGACCGTGGTCATCTCCGGACACTTCAGCCGCTTTTGCCTGGTGCCCTGGAGCGAGCAGATCAGCAGCCCCGAAGAACTGCGCGGGTTTGCCCAGCTGTGCTTCGAAGACCTCTACGGTGCGCCAAGCCAACCCTGGAACCTGGTGCTCTCGGCCGAACCTGCCGGTTACGACCGGGTCGCCACGGCGCTGCCGCAAGACTTGCTGGAACGCCTGCGGACCCTGGTCACGGGTCGTGGCTTGCGCCTGCGTTCGGTGCAGCCGTACCTGATGGCGGCCTTCAACCACTTCGACAAAAGCTTCGACGCCGGAGACTTCCTCTTCGTGGTCGCCGAGCCGGTGCGCAGTGTGATGCTGGTGGCGCGCGAAGGTCGCTGGGCGGCGGTGCGTTCGGTTGGCAGCAGCGACAGCGATGCCGCGCTGACCGCGCTGATCGGCCGCGAAAGCCAATTGCAGGCGTCCACCAGCGAACGGCCACTGAATGTTTATCTGCACGCCCCGGCGCGCATCGACTCGCACCCGGACGTTCCCGGTGTGCACCTGCGGACCCTCGAAGAGGACCGGACAGCCGTACACGATTGCCTGTACGTCATGTCCCGGGCGGTGGCCTGACATGCGCGCCCTGATGCTCGACTTTCAGCCACGCCGCCGCTCGACGCCTCTGGGCTGGAGCCTGCTGGCCGCAGGCGTGATGCTGGCGCTGACCTGCATGGTGATTCAGCAACACCTCAGCGGGGAGGCCGAACAACAGCAAGGTCACCTGCAAACCGCGCAACGGGTGCTCACCGGCGACACCGGCAGCAAGGTCAGCCTGACGCCTGCGGAAACCCGCGAGCAGGCACAGAACCTGGCCGAGATGCGCAAGGTCTCGCAGCAATTGCGCCGCCCTTGGGAACGTCTGTTCGCCACGCTCGAATCCATGCAACGCGACAACATCGCCTTGCTGACCCTGACCCCGGATGCCCGCAAAGGCCAGGTGCGGATCAGTGCCGAGGCGCGGGACCTGGACGCCATGCTCGACTTCCACCGCCGCCTCGAAGCCAGCGACGAGCTGTCCGATGTGTCGCTGCTCAGCCACGAAATCGTCGCCAACGTGCCGGAACACCCGGTGCAATTCAACTTGTCGGCTACCTGGGAGATTGGCGATGCAAATCCCTAGATTGATCGTCCACGAATACCTGCAAAGCCTTGGCCTTCCGGGCCTGGCAGGGTTGGCGGTGCTGGTTGTGGCACTGACTTACGGCCTGGCCGGTTTGCTGCCGGACTGGCAATCGTTGCAGCACCTGAGCCAGCAGACCCGCGAAGCCAGCGAGTACCTGGCCAAGGTCGAAGACGGCACCGTGGCCGCGCCAGTGGTACCGCAACGCCAGCTCGATGATTTCCGCAGCAAGTTGCCGTCCCAGCCGCAAGCCACCGTGGCCATCGACAAGATCTACGCGCTGGCCGCTCAGGAGCGCATCACCCTGGCGCGAGGCGAGTACTCGCTGGGCATCGATCCGAAAACGCACCTGGCCCGTTATCAGATTCTGCTGCCGGTGCGTGGCAGCTATCCGCAACTGCGGCGCTTCCTGCACGCCTTGCTCGGCCAGTTGCCGGCGGTGGTGGTGGAGGACGTGGAGTTCCAGCGCAAAAAGATCGCCGACACCGACCTCACCGGCCGGATCCGCATGACCCTTTACCTGTCGAGGTCATGATGAACAGCAAACGCGTAGTGGGTTGGGTGGCGTTCTTCGGTGTAGCGGCGGCGCTGACCTGGTTGCCCGATTACTTCAAGCAGGCCGATGACAGTGACGTGGACGTCGCCGCCGTCGCCACGCCTGCCAAAGGCAAGACGTCGTCGGCCGCCAAAGCCGCCGCAGCGTCAGCGCCGATCAAGGACCTGAGCCCGGCCGGCGACCTGTTCGCCGCCCGCAGCTGGAAGGCTGCGCCAACGCTTGCCAGCGTCACCGAACAACCCGTCAACGTTGCTCCAGTCGTGCAGGCCCCCACTGCACCGCCGATGCCTTTCCAGTTCATTGGCCGCATGGATGACCGCACCGATCTGCAAGTGTTCTTGCAGAGCGGCGAAAAGATCTACGTCGTGCGCAAAGGGGATGTGATCGACGAAACATGGAAGATCGAGGGGATTTCCGATCTGGAACTGAGCCTGGTCTATTTGCCTCTGCATTTGTCCCAGACTTTGTCTGTGGGGAGCGCGCAATGAACAAGTCCCGTTTGCTGATGAGCCTGTGCCTTTGTGCAGGGCTGGCCGCATGCAGCTCGGCGCAGGTCGCCAAGGAAGAAGCCTCTGACCTGATCGAACAAGGTCAGTATGAAGCCGGCCTGGCCCGGATCGAGGAAGGGTTGCGCGAAAACCCTCGCGACACCGAGCTGCACATTGCCCTCAACACCGCCCGTGCCCGCGCTATCACCGCGCTGCTGACCCAGGCCGAGATGGACCGCGCCCAGCGCGATTTCGCTTCGGCGCGCATGGGTTACGGACGGGTGCTGACCATCGAGCCGAACAACCGCCGCGCCCAGGACGCCATGCGTCAACTGGAACACATGCGCAGCCTCGATGAAAAACTCGAACTGGCCCGTGGCGACCTGCGCCGGGGCGACATCTACGGGTCCGAACGCCAAGTGCGGCAGATCCTCGAACTGGACCCGAACAACGAAGGCGCGCTGGAACTGCAAGGCAACATTCGCCTGGTGCAGAGCCGCAACGTGATTCCTTATCCGCAACTGCGCACCCGCCTCGACAAACCGGTGACCCTGGAATTTCGCGACGCCAACCTGAAAACCATTTTCGAAGTGCTTTCCCAGGTTGCCGGTTTGAACTTCATCTTCGACAAGGACCTGCGCCCGGACATGAAAGCCACGATCTTCGTGCGTGACGTGCGCATCGAAGACGCCGTGGAGCTGCTGCTGCAACAGAACCAGTTGCACCAGAAAGTGGTGAACGAAAACACCTTGCTGATCTACCCGGATTCGCCGCAGAAGCTCAAGGATTATCAAGAGCTGGTGATGCGCACCTTCTACCTGACCAGCATCGATGCCAACACCGCGCTGAACATGATCAAGACCATGCTCAAGACCCGCGACGTGTTCGTCGATGAACGCCTCAACACCCTGACCATGCGCGACACCGGCGACGCTGTGCGCATGGCCGAGAAACTCCTGCAATCGCAAGACCAGTCCAACCCTGAAGTGGTGCTGGAAGTGGAAGTGATGGAAGTCGCTACCCAGCGGATCCTCGACCTGGGCCTGCAATGGCCGAACACCTTCGGCGTGGTCAACAGCGATGGTTCGGCGGTGACCATTCTCGATCAGCTCAAAGGCATCAACTCCAGCCGGATCACCATTTCGCCGTCGCCACAGGCCAAGATCAACGCGCAGGACAAAGACATCAACACCCTGGCCAGCCCGGTGATTCGCGTCAGCAACCGCGAGCAGGCGCGTATCCACATCGGTCAGCGCGTGCCGATCATCAGCGCCACTTCGGTGCCGTCGACCCAGGGACCGGTGATCACCGAAAGCGTGACTTACCTCGATGTCGGTTTGAAACTGGAAGTGCAGCCAACCGTGCACCTGAACAACGAAGTGGCGATCAAAGTGGCGCTGGAAGTCAGTAACGCCACGCCGCTGGAACCGACCCGCCAGGGCACGATTCCGGTCCAGGTCGATACCCGCAACGCGCAAACCACCTTGCGCCTGCACGACGGCGAAACCCAGATCCTTGCCGGCCTGATGCGCAACGACCATGGCAGCACCGGCAACAAGATTCCTGGCCTGGGTGACATTCCCGGCCTGGGACGGTTGTTCGGCAGCAACAAGGACGACGTCAGCAAATCCGAGCTGGTGTTGTCGATCACGCCGCGGATCGTGCGCAACCTGCCGTACCAGAGCCCGTCGGACATGGAATTCCCTACCGGCACCGAGACCAGCATGCACATCCAGGCGCCGGACCGCTCGAAGGTCGACGTCGAAGAGGTTCGGGCCAATGGCATGAGCGCACCGATCGCTACCACCGTTACCGTCGGGAAGCCTTGATCATGAACGCCTCGCAACGCGGTTTTACCTTGATCGAAGTCGTGGTGACGCTGTCCCTGATCGGCCTGCTGGCCGGCATGGCTGCGCCGCTGACCGAGACCGTGGTGCGCCGGGGCAAAGAGCAGGAACTGCGTACTTCGCTGTACCAGATCCGCGATGCCATCGACGCCTACAAACGGGCATTCGATGCCGGCTACATCGAGAAGTCGCTGAACAGCAGCGGCTACCCGCCGAACCTGCAAGTGCTGGTGGAAGGCGTGCGTGATGTGCGCAGTGCCAAGGGCGCCAAGTTTTATTTCCTGCGGCGCGTGCCTCACGACCCGCTGGCGGCGGTCAAGCGTGACGACGAAGGCGGCTGGGGCTTGCGCTCCTACGACAGCACCGCTGAAAACCCGCGGGATGGGCAGGACGTCTTTGACGTCTACTCCAAGGCCCGCGGCAAAGGCCTCAACGGCATCGCCTACCGGGAGTGGTGAGCATATGCGTCGGGAAAAGGGTTTTACCCTACTGGAATTGATGGTGGTCATGGCAATCATCGCGACGCTGATGACCATCGCCTTGCCGCGCTATTTCAACAGCCTGGAGGCCTCGAAAGAGACCACCCTGCGCCAGAGCCTGTCGGCGATGCGCGAAGCACTGGATCACTACTACGGCGACACCGGGCGTTATCCCGACTCCATCGAACAACTGGTCGAGCAGCGTTACCTGCGCAACCCGCCGATGGACCCGATCGCCGAACGCAAGGACGCCTGGGTCATGGTTGCACCGCCTGAAGGCGTGGCCGGCGGCGTTGCCGATATCAAGAGCGGTGCCACAGGGAGGGCGCGTGATGGCAGCCTTTATTCCGAGTGGTAAGCCTGCATCTGAGGACGGCTTCACCTACCTGGGTGTGCTGTTCCTGATCATGGTGATGGGCATGGGCCTGGCCAGTGCCGGCGAGTTGTGGTCCACCGCCTCGCGCCGTGACCGCGAACGCCAGTTGCTGTGGGTCGGCACTCAATACGCCCAGGCGCTGCGCAGCTACTACCGCAGTTCGCCCGGCTTGGCCCAGTACCCGAAAGAACTGGCCGACCTGCTGCAGGATGAGCGTTTTCCCAATGCCAAGCACCACCTCCGCCAGCTGTACCCGGACCCGATTGGCGGCGGCGAATGGTTCCTGATGCGCGGTTTCGACGGACGCATCACCGGTCTCAGCAGCCCGTCCACCGACAAGCCGCTGAAGCAGGCGGACTTTCCCACTCAATGGTCGGATTTCAACGGCATGGCCAGCTACAAGGACTGGCAGTTCGTGGCCGAGAAAGCCTTCCTCGATGGCGCATCGGGCCCGGCCAAAGGTCCGTCGCAATCGCCACAGGCGGTGCAGCCATGAACCGCTTCTGCCTGGCGTTGATCCTGGTGTTGAGCACTTCGGTGGCCGCCGAAGAAGACGAAATGCTCGGGTTCATCATCGACGACACGATCTCGCACATCGGCCACGACTTTTACTACTCGTTCAGTGAACGCCTGCGGGCCACCAGCCCGATGGATTTCAACCTGGTGGTACGCGAACGACCTTCGGCTCGCTGGGGCAGCCTGGTGACCGTGGAATTTCAACAACGTTTGGTTTACCGGCGTTTCCTGCCGCCGAACACCGTGGAGCTCAAGGACGAGGCTTATGACGCCGCCGACTGGGTACGCGGGCAGATTGTCCAGCGCAAGCTGGAAGCCTTGTTGCAGGACACCACGGACCTTGAGAGGGACGAACTATGAAAACGAAAACGTTCTTGCAGCGCACCGGTTTGTGCTTGCTCGGGCTGGGCAGCTTCGGCCTGGTCCAGGCCACGGAGCTGGTCTACACGCCCATCAACCCCTCGTTTGGCGGCAACCCGTTGAACGGCACCTGGCTGCTCAACAACGCCCAGGCGCAGAACGACTACGACGATCCGGACTTGAAAGACCGCGCCACGCTGACCGGGACCTCGGCCCTGGAGCGCTTCAGCAGCCAGTTGCAATCGCGATTGCTGGGGCAACTGCTGGACAACATCTCCACCGGCAATACCGGGAGCCTGTCTACGGACGCTTTCATCGTCAACGTCCTCGACGACTCAGGGCAACTGACGATCCAAGTGACCGACCGAGCGACCGGTGAAGTGTCGGAAATCAAGGTTAATGGCCTGGCCCCTTGAGGGGATTTGGGCTGACGGGGAGCAACGGACATGAAAAAGATAATTTTGCTAGGGATGCTGTTGGCAGCACTTCAAGGCTGCAGCCTGCGCGAGCCGATCGGCGCCGAGCAGGACACCGAAACCCCGACCCTGACACCACGGGCGTCGACCTATTACGACTTGATCAACATGCCGCGACCCAAGGGTCGGTTGATGGCGGTGGTGTATGGCTTCCGTGACCAGACCGGACAGTACAAACCGACGCCCGCCAGCTCGTTTTCCACCAGCGTCACCCAGGGCGCGGCGAGCATGCTGATGGACGCGATGCAGGCCAGTGGCTGGTTCGTGGTGCTGGAACGTGAAGGGCTGCAGAACCTGCTGACCGAGCGCAAGATCATCCGCGCCTCGCAGAAAAAGCCCAATACCCCGATGAACATCCAGGGTGAACTGCCACCGCTGCAAGCGGCGAACATGATGCTCGAAGGCGGGATCATCGCCTACGACACCAACGTGAAAAGCGGCGGGGAAGGGGCACGCTACCTGGGTATCGATATCTCTCGCGAGTATCGCGTGGACCAGGTCACCGTGAACCTGCGGGCGGTGGACGTGCGCAGCGGCCAGATACTCGCCAACGTGATGACCAGCAAGACCATTTATTCCGTGGGCCGCAGTGCCGGGGTGTTCAAGTTCATCGAGTTCAAGAAATTGCTCGAAGCCGAGGTCGGCTACACCACCAACGAACCGGCGCAGTTGTGCGTGTTGTCGGCGATCGAATCGGCGGTGGGGCATTTGCTGGCGCAGGGGATCGAGCGGCATCTGTGGCAGGTGGCGGGGGATAACTCGGTGTCTACGCAGAACGAGACACTGGATCGGTATCTGACCCAGGCCAAAGTGGTGCCTGAGGGGTCGGAGTCGGGTTCGGGTTCTAGTTCGGATGAGTGAACCGAGGCGGCCTTCGGGCCGACCTGGTTCTTGCGGATAGACCCGGTTCCGCTTCTGTAGGAGCAAGGCTTGCCCGCGATGGCTATGTGTCAGGCGACCAGTATTTTTCGAATGTACTTTGACCCTGTGGGAGCTGGCTTGCCAGCGATGGCTATGTGTCAGGTACCCGGGATTTTTGACTGAGTACATATCCATTTCTGCGGTAACGGCTGCTTATGGTT
>NZ_JBSVXD010000076.1:0-26375 GCF_054070755.1 Pseudomonas sp. SDO5591_S426
CCTACAGGGATCGACATAAACCTGTAGGAGTTGCCGAAGGCTGCGATCTTTTGATGTCTGCCCACGAAAAAGCCCCGCACGGCGAACCGTGCGGGGCTTTTGGTACAGCCGGGGAAGTCTTACAGGCCGGCAGCGGAACGCAGGGCGTCGGCGCGGTCGGTTTTTTCCCAGGTGAAGGTGGTGAAAGTATCGTCACCGACTGTCTTGGTCGCCGGGGTACGACCGAAGTGGCCGTACGCTGCGGTTTCCTGGTACATCGGGTGCAGCAGGTCGAGCATCTTGGTGATCGCGTATGGACGCAGGTCGAACACTTCGCGGACCAGTTTGACGATTTTGTCGTCGCTGATCTTGCCGGTGCCGAAGGTGTTCAACGAGATCGAAGTCGGTTGAGCGACGCCGATGGCGTAGGAAACCTGGATCTCGCAACGCTCGGCCAGGCCGGCAGCGACGATGTTCTTCGCCACGTAACGACCGGCGTAGGCAGCGGAACGGTCAACCTTCGATGGATCCTTGCCGGAGAACGCGCCGCCGCCGTGACGGGCCATGCCGCCGTAGCTGTCGACGATGATCTTGCGACCGGTCAGACCGCAGTCACCCACCGGGCCACCGATGATGAACTGGCCGGTCGGGTTGATGTGGAACTGGGTGTCCTTGGTCAGCAGTTCGGCAGGCAGCACGTGCTTGACGATCAGCTCCATCACGCCTTCGCGCAGGTCGTTGTACGACACTTCCGGGTTGTGCTGGGTCGACAGGACAACCGCGTCGATACCGACAACCTTGCCGTTTTCGTAACGGCAGGTCACTTGCGACTTGGCGTCCGGACGCAGCCACGGCAGCAGGCCGGATTTACGGGCTTCGGCCTGGCGCTGAACCAGTTGGTGCGAGAAAGTTATCGGTGCCGGCATCAGCACGTCGGTTTCGTTGCTGGCGTAGCCGAACATCAGGCCCTGGTCGCCGGCGCCCTGATCTTCAGGCTTGGCACGATCGACACCCTGGTTGATGTCTGGGGACTGCTTGCCGATGATGTTCATCACGCCGCAGGTCGCGCCGTCGAAGCCGACGTCGGAGCTGGTGTAACCGATGTTGGTGATCACGTCACGGACGATCTGCTCCAGGTCAACCCAGGCCGAAGTGGTGACTTCGCCGGCGATGATCGCCACGCCCGTTTTCACCAGAGTCTCGCACGCCACACGGGCGAACTTGTCTTCAGCAATGATTGCGTCCAGCACCGCATCAGAAATCTGGTCGGCGATTTTGTCCGGATGCCCTTCAGACACGGACTCGGAGGTGAAAAGGGAGTATTCGCTCATCTCGATGTTTTCCTGAAATTACCGATGGTGAGTGTCGCCAGTCGGTCGCTGAAAGTGGCGGACCTGAATCTGGAAACCATTACGTAAGCCTACATAGAGGCTTTCCCCGGGAACGAGTCCCGCAGCGGTGGCCCAACGGGCCAGATCGTCCTGTTCAAACCCCAACCAGAGATCACCGCAGGCTTCCCTGGCCCAACTCTGGTTGTGGCTACATAACTCTGTCACTAACAGGCTACCGCCTGGTTGCAGCAAATTTGCCATGTGCTTGAGTGCATCGGCCGGCGCGGCGAAATGATGCAGCACCATGTTCAGTACAACGCAATCGGCCTTGAGGCTCACGCCGTTCAAGGCATCGGCCAATTGCAGGCTGACGTTACTCAGCATTTGCCGTTCGCACACTTCGCGCGCCAGTTCGAGCATCGCCTGGCTGTTGTCCAGCGCTGTGACCTGGGTGAAGCGGCGCGCCAGCTCCGGCAGAAAAGCGCCGTCTCCGGGGCCGACTTCAATAGCTGTAGCGCCTTCGCTGAAACTCAGCTTGTCGAGCAAGGCCACCACGCTTTCGCGGTACTGCGGCAGGCCGGCGATCAAGTCTTGCTGGGCGCGAAACTTCTCCGCGACCCGTGAGAAAAAGTCCTGACTGGCCGCCGCTCGTTGTGTATGGACCTGGGTGATCCGCAACTGCACATCGGCAGGCAAGGTCAGGTCGTCCACTTCTTCGAGCAGTGCCGCGTGCAGTTTGCCGCCCAGCAGATCGGTGTGGGGCAGGGCGCGACGGTAGAAAATCGCGTTGCCTTCACGGCGGGTTGCCACCAGGTCGGCCTGGGCCAGTACCTTGAGGTGATGGCTCATGCCGGACTGGCCGATGCCGAAGATCTGCGCCAGTTCCAGTACGCCGAACGAGTCGTTGGCCAGTGCGCGCAAAACATTCAACCGCAGAGGATCGCCGCCGGCCTTGCACAGGGCCGCCAGCTCATCGCAATCGTCATGGCGAATGGAAGGCACGCGTAAATTCATAAGGCCGGCAGTCTAGTCACGCACCGATAGCATCGCAAGAGCAATATCAAAAAGTTTTGATATTGCTGGATAGATGGCACTTCTTAACGTTAGCTTCAGTCAACAAACGAATGGCGGAAAGGTTTCACCAGCCCAAACCGCCGTTATCCATTGGAAAAACGCCTCCAGATGACTATCTGTCATTGCCCCGAGGCGTCTGGGTGAGGGAAAATGCTCGCCTTTTTTCCGTTTCGATTATTCACCCTTGTTACAGAACCCCAGGAGATCAGCGATGCCTAGCCGTCGTGAGCGTGCCAACGCCATTCGTGCCCTCAGCATGGATGCCGTGCAAAAAGCCAACAGCGGCCATCCCGGTGCCCCTATGGGTATGGCAGATATCGCCGAAGTGCTTTGGCGCGACTACCTCAAGCACAACCCGAGCAATCCATCGTTCGCCGACCGTGACCGCTTCGTGCTGTCCAACGGCCACGGCTCGATGTTGATCTACTCGCTGCTGCACCTGACCGGCTACGACCTGTCGATCGAAGACCTCAAGCAGTTCCGCCAACTGCACAGCCGCACCCCGGGCCACCCGGAACTCGGCTACACCCCGGGCGTCGAGACCACCACCGGTCCCCTGGGCCAGGGCTTGGCCAACGCCGTGGGTTTTGCCCTGGCTGAAAAAGTCCTGGCGGCGCAGTTCAACCGTCCTGGCCACGACATCGTCGATCACCACACCTACGTGTTCCTGGGTGATGGCTGCATGATGGAAGGCATTTCCCACGAAGTCGCTTCGCTGGCCGGCACCTTGGGCCTGGGCAAGCTGATCGCCTTCTACGATGACAACGGCATCTCCATCGACGGCGAAGTCGAAGGCTGGTTCACCGATGACACGCCGAAGCGTTTCGAAGCCTACAACTGGCAAGTGATCCGCAATGTCGACGGCCACGACCCGGAAGAGATCAAGACTGCGATCGAGACTGCACGCAAAAGCGCCCAGCCGACCCTGATCTGCTGCAAGACCACCATCGGCTTCGGTTCGCCGAACAAGCAAGGCAAGGAAGACTGCCACGGCGCCCCTCTGGGTGACGCGGAAATCGCCCTGACCCGTGCGGCGCTGAAATGGAACCACGGCCCATTCGAAATTCCGGCCGACATCTATGCCGAGTGGGATGCCAAGGAAGCCGGCCGTGCGGTCGAAGCCGAGTGGGATCAGCGTTTCGCTGCTTACTCCGCTGCGTTCCCGACCGAAGCCAACGAACTGGTGCGTCGCCTGAGCGGCGAGTTGCCAGCGGACTTCTCCGAGAAGGCCGAAGCCTACATCGCTGAAGTGGCTGCCAAAGGCGAAACCATCGCCAGCCGTAAAGCCAGCCAGAACGCCCTGAACGCGTTCGGCCCGCTGCTGCCTGAGTTCCTCGGCGGCTCGGCTGACCTGGCCGGTTCCAACCTGACCCTGTGGAAAGGTTGTAAAGGCGTTACCGCCGAAGACGCCAGCGGCAACTACATGTACTACGGCGTGCGCGAATTCGGCATGACCGCGATCATGAACGGCGTTGCCCTGCACGGTGGCCTGGTGCCTTACGGCGCGACCTTCCTGATGTTCATGGAATACGCCCGCAACGCAGTGCGCATGTCGGCCCTGATGAAGCAGCGTGTGATCCACGTCTACACCCACGACTCCATCGGTCTGGGCGAAGACGGTCCTACTCACCAGCCAATCGAGCAACTGGCCAGCCTGCGCTGCACGCCGAACCTCGACACCTGGCGTCCGGCCGATGCCGTTGAATCGGCTGTGGCCTGGAAAAACGCTCTGGAGCGCAAGGACGGTCCTTCGGCCCTGATCTTCTCCCGTCAGAACCTGCAGCATCAAACCCGTGATGATGGCCAGATCGCCGACATCAGCCGTGGTGGTTATGTGCTGAAAGACTGCGCAGGCGAGCCTGAGCTGATCCTGATCGCTACCGGTTCGGAAGTGGGTCTGACCGTTCAGGCCTACGACAAACTGACCGAGCAAGGCCGCAAGGTGCGCGTGGTTTCCGTGCCTTGCACCAGCGTGTTCGATGCCCAGGACGCCGGTTACAAACAATCGGTTCTGCCGTTGCAGGTCAGCGCGCGTATCGCCATCGAAGCTGCTCACGCGGACTACTGGTACAAGTACGTGGGCCTGGAAGGCCGCGTGATCGGCATGACCACCTACGGCGAGTCGGCGCCTGCGCCTGCCTTGTTCGAAGAGTTCGGCTTCACCCTGGAAAACATCCTGGGTCAGGCGGAAGAGCTGCTGGAAGACTAAGCACCGTGCGGTGGTCTCACGACCACCGCCGCTCCCTGTAGGAGCTGCCGCAGGCTGCGATCTTTTGATCTTGATCTTCAAAACCAAGATCAAAAGATCGCAGCCTCGTTTCACTCGACAGCTCCTACACGGGATTGTGTTGTTAGCGAATACTATCGAGAACCCCATGCCTCAACCGCGTCCCTACAAAGTTGCACTCAACGGCTACGGCCGGATTGGTCGTTGCGTCTTGCGTGCGTTGTTCGAGCGAGGCGAGAAAGCCGGGTTTGAAATTGTCGCGATCAACGATCTGGCCGACATGGCCAGCATCGAATACCTGACACGCTTCGACTCCACTCACGGGCGTTTTCCCGGTGATGTGAAGGTCGACGGCGATTGTCTGCATATTAATGGCGACTGCGTGAAGGTCCTGCGCAGTGCCACCCCCGAAGGCATCGATTGGGCGTCGTTGGGCGTCGATCTGGTGCTGGAGTGCTCCGGCGCTTACCACACCCGCGAAGACGGCCAGCGTTTCCTCGACGCCGGCGCGCCGCGTGTGCTGTTTTCCCAGCCGATGGCCAGCGAGGCGGACGTCGACGCCACCATCGTCTACGGTGTGAACCAGGATTGTCTGACCGGCGACGAGCTACTGGTGTCCAACGCCTCCTGCACCACCAACTGCGGCGTGCCGCTGTTGCGTCTGCTGGACCAGGCCATTGGCCTGGAATACGTGTCGATCACCACGATTCACTCGGCGATGAACGATCAGCCGGTGATCGATGCCTATCACCACGAGGACCTGCGCCGCACCCGTTCGGCGTTCCAGTCGGTGATCCCGGTGTCCACTGGTCTGGCGCGCGGCATCGAACGTTTGTTGCCGGAACTTGCCGGACGAATTCAGGCCAAAGCCGTACGTGTGCCGACGGTGAACGTGTCTTGCCTCGACATTACGATGCAAACCGTTAGCGACACCGACGCCACCGAAGTCAACCGGATCCTGCGCGAGGCTGCTACCAGCGGCCCGCTCAAAGGCCTTCTGGCCTATACCGAGTTGCCTCACGCCAGTTGTGATTTCAACCACGACCCACATTCGGCGATCGTCGATGCCAGTCAGACCCGCGTTTCCGGCCCACGGCTGGTGAACATCCTGGCCTGGTTCGACAACGAATGGGGTTTTGCCAACCGAATGCTCGACGTTGCGGAACACTATCTGCAAATAGCTTCATCCAAAAAACCTGCTCTCTAAATAGCTACCCAGGAAATGCGACCCATGACCGTGTTGAAGATGTCCGACCTCGATCTGCAAGGTAAGCGCGTACTGATCCGCGAAGACCTCAACGTCCCAGTCAAGGACGGTGTTGTCACCAGCGATGCGCGAATCCTGGCTTCGCTGCCGACCATCAAGCTGGCCCTGGAAAAAGGCGCGGCCGTTATGGTTTGCTCGCACCTTGGCCGTCCGACCGAAGGTGAATTCTCGGCCGAGAACAGCCTCAAGCCAGTCGCCGACTACCTGAGCAAGGCCCTGGGCCGCGAAGTGCCGCTGGTGGCTGATTACCTAGGCGGCGTCGACGTGAAAGCGGGCGACATCGTGCTGTTCGAAAACGTGCGCTTCAACAAGGGCGAGAAAAAGAACGCCGATGAACTGGCCCAGCAATACGCCGCCCTGTGCGACGTGTTCGTGATGGACGCTTTCGGCACCGCTCACCGTGCCGAGGGTTCGACCCACGGCGTGGCCAAGTTCGCCAAAGTCGCTGCTGCCGGCCCGTTGCTCGCCGCAGAACTGGATGCACTGGGCAAAGCCCTGGGCGCTCCGGCCCAGCCAATGGCAGCCATCGTTGCCGGTTCCAAGGTGTCGACCAAACTCGACGTACTGAACAGCCTGAGCCAGATCTGCGATCAACTGATCGTCGGCGGCGGCATTGCCAACACCTTCCTGGCCGCAGCCGGTCACCCGGTCGGCAAGTCCCTGTACGAGCCGGATCTGCTGGACACCGCACGCGCCATCGCCGCCAAAGTCAGCGTGCCGTTGCCGGTTGACGTGGTGGTTGCCAAGGAATTCGCCGAAAGCGCTGCGGCCACCGTCAAGCTGATCGCTGACGTTGCTGCAGACGACATGATCCTCGACATCGGCCCGCAGACCGCGGCCAACTTCGCCGAGCTGCTGAAATCGTCGAAAACCATCCTGTGGAACGGTCCGGTCGGCGTGTTCGAATTCGACCAGTTCGGTAACGGCACCAAAGTGCTGGCCCAGGCCATCGCTGAAAGCTCGGCGTTTTCGATCGCGGGCGGTGGCGATACGCTGGCGGCCATCGACAAATATGGCGTTGCTGACCAAATCTCCTACATTTCTACCGGCGGCGGCGCATTCCTCGAATTCGTCGAAGGCAAAGTACTGCCGGCCGTTGAAGTCCTGGAAAGCCGGGCCAAGACCTGAGGGTCGCCCGTTTGACCAGGCGAGGGAGTGTTGAAATGGTCAAGACGTTAGCGCTGTTGATCGTCGCCGGTTCGCTGGTGGCTTGCGGGAGTAACCCGAAAGCCACTCCGGAACCTGCGCCATCCGCGCCGGAAAAAGGGTGCTACCAGGCCGACTGGCAGGCGGAAACCAATCCGGTGCTCAACAAGCGTTCCGGGCCTGAAGGCCTGGACAAATACGAGACCCAGACGCCCGCCAAGGAACATGGTTGTCCTTGACGGGTCTGACTCTTTACTCAGGGCTGGTGGCGTGCGCCGTCAGTCGAGGAACACGGATGAAAGGTTTTATCGCCATTACGGCGCTGGCACTGCTGGCAGGGTGCGCCAACTTGAACCCGTTCCAGTCGTCGGCCCCGGCTGACAACTGGACCACCTGGACCTGCGACAGTCAGGCCAAGGTACTGTGGCGCTACACCGACGACAGCCGCAAGCAAGTCGACGTACGCCTGGGCGGCGCCGATCAGGTCTATCGCCTGAAGGAAGAGCCGGGCGCCTCGGGTTCGCTGTACAGCGACAACATGCTGGCGTTTCACATGAAAGGTGAGGAAGGCCTGGTTTACTGGGTCGCCACCAATGATTTGATTGGCCGTGGCTGTAAGGCTGAGTAATACGGGACGACGCGTAACCCTGTAGGAGCCGAGCTTGCTCGCGATAGCGTCAGCACATTCAACGTATGTGCTAACAGTCAGACCGCCATCGCGAGCAAGCTCGGCTCCTACAGGAAATCGATGTTTCTCAGGACTTTTGCAACACCGAATTCGCAGCCCGGGCCTAACCCCCGATCTGCAATAACTTGAATAGCCGCCGCCGCTCCGGCAGGCTGGCACGATTAACGACCCTCAACCGGGAGAGACACACACAATGGCACTTATCAGCATGCGCCAGATGCTGGACCACGCAGCCGAGTTCGGCTACGGCGTTCCAGCCTTCAACGTCAACAACCTTGAGCAGATGCGCGCCATCATGGAAGCCGCTGACAAGACTGACTCCCCGGTGATAGTCCAGGCTTCGGCCGGTGCTCGCAAATACGCCGGCGCGCCGTTCCTGCGTCACCTGATCCTGGCAGCCATCGAAGAATTCCCGCACATCCCGGTGTGTATGCACCAGGACCACGGCACCAGCCCTGACGTCTGCCAGCGCTCCATCCAGCTGGGCTTCAGCTCGGTGATGATGGACGGTTCCCTGGGTGAAGACGGCAAGACTCCGACCGACTACGACTACAACGTCCGCGTTACCCAGCAAACCGTAGCCATGGCTCACGCCTGCGGCGTTTCGGTAGAAGGCGAGCTGGGTTGCCTGGGTTCGCTGGAAACCGGCATGGCCGGTGAAGAAGACGGTATCGGCGCCGAAGGCGTTCTGGATCACAGCCAGATGCTGACCGACCCGGAAGAAGCCGCTGACTTCGTCAAACGCACTCAGGTCGATGCCCTGGCCATCGCCATCGGCACCAGCCACGGCGCCTACAAGTTCACCAAGCCACCAACCGGCGACGTGCTGGCGATCGATCGCATCAAAGAGATCCACAAGCGCATTCCGAACACTCACCTGGTGATGCACGGTTCGTCTTCGGTTCCGCAAGAGTGGCTGGCGATCATCAACCAGTACGGCGGCGACATCAAAGAAACCTACGGCGTACCGGTTGAAGAAATCGTCGAAGGCATCAAGTACGGCGTGCGCAAGGTCAACATCGACACCGACCTGCGCCTGGCGTCCACCGGCGCAATGCGTCGCCTGATGGCTACCAACCCTAGCGAGTTCGACCCGCGTAAATTCTTCGGCGCTACCGTCACCGCCATGCGCGACGTGTGCATCGCCCGTTACGAAGCCTTCGGCACCGCAGGCAACGCTTCGAAGATCAAGCCGATCTCCCTGGAAGCGATGTATCAGCGTTACTTGAAAGGTGAGTTGAACGCCAAGGTCAACTAAGACCCGCCGCGTTTAAGTCGCATTAAAAACCCGCCGAGAGGCGGGTTTTTTGTGGGCGCGTTTCCTCTACTTGTCGTGATCAATATCCAGCTTGCTGAACGTCACTTTCCCGCCTTCACTGGTGTACCCGGTGTTGTCTTGCACATACACCCCAGCCTTGAAGTACAGCGGTTTGTCGCGCCAGGTCGCACTGATGTTGGTGTCCCACTGATAACCCGCGGCACTGATGCCCAGCGCACCGCCAGGGCTGAGGTGAATAAGGTAGGAAAACTCGCGGTCGAGTTTCACGCCGGTGGCGATGGTGATGACCCGGCCTTCGTCATCATCCGGGTGCATGCGCACCTTGGCGACGATGTTGCCGGTCTCGGTTTTGGTCTTGTATTGGTATTCGACCTTCACCAGCGGCTTCTGGCTGTTATAGGCATGAATCTGCCCAATGACGATCTTGCCCGAGCTCGGCACCTGATTCACCGCCAGCGTGGCATGCAGCAGGTTGTCGGCATCCGGGTAGTACCAGTTGCGCAGCGTGCCGTTGCTGTAGGTCTCGCGCAGTTCGGTGCGTGGATAAATGGCGTTTTCAGTTTTTGAGCCGGTTACCGGGGACCAGAAAAACAGCGTGCCAGTGTCGGAATGGAAGTATTGATCCTTGAAGCCTTTCACCAGTTTGGAGGTTTCAACAGTGTACGGCGGGCTGCCGACGGGAACACTGAGGTTCCAGGTTGCGAGGTCGATCATAAAAATAGCTTCCACGAATTGTGCTGCACGCACGTGCCAGAAGCTCTAGCACGCGCCTTGGAGGGCGGTCTTTATAAGCGTAGGCGGCCGTTTTGTTAATGTCTGGCTGACAGATGGATGACGTCAAAATCCTGTTAAAAGGCCATCTTTCCCGGTTTTAGCGGGCTGCAGGGACGACCGTTAGTCGGCGAATTAACCCTTTAGTTAGATGGTGGCGTACTGATAGCTTCTGCTTTTCTGGATCCAGGTCTAGAGTGGTGGTTAGTATTTGTCCGGTTTTCACGAGAAACCGGCCTGCCCCGAACATAGAGAAGCAGCATGGAATGCGCGCAGCCCCGGCCAACTGACGGCAACTCAACGTTATTAATAGTCGATGATTACCCTGAGAATCTGATCAGCATGCGCGCGTTGTTGCAGCGCCAGGACTGGCAGGTCATTACGGCTGCCTCGGGTTTCGAGGCCCTCAGTCTGTTGCTCGAACACGATGTGGACCTGGTGCTGCTGGATGTGCAGATGCCGGGCATGGACGGTTTTGAGGTGGCGCGCCTGATGCGCGGCAGCCAGCGGACCCGCCTCACGCCGATCATTTTCCTGACCGCCAATGAACAGTCCCAGGACGCCGTGATCAAGGGCTATGCCAGTGGCGCGGTGGATTACCTGTTCAAACCGTTCGATCCACAGATTCTCAAGCCCAAGGTCCAGGCACTGCTGGAACACCAGCGCAATCGTCGGGCCTTGCAGCGCCTGAGCCATGACCTGGAGGTCGCTCGCGCGTTCAATGCCTCGGTGCTGGAGAACGCCGCCGAAGGCATTCTGGTGGTGAGCGAGGACGGTCTGATCCGCTTCGCCAACCCGGCGATGTCGCGCCTGCTCAATGCCACGGTGCAAGAACTGCAAGGCAAGGAGTTTGTGGATTTCCTGCAAAAGCCGCATATCCCGGTCTGGGCTGAATCGGACTTGCTGGCCGGGTACAAGCGCGGCGAGACATTTCGTTTGCACGATGCGTTGCTGCGTACCGCGCCCGGCCAGCAGGTGCCGGTGGCGCTCTCGTGCGCGCCATTGCCTGCCGAGCAGCACGCCATGGTGGTGACGGTGCTGGACATGTCGGTGGTGCGCCACCTGCACAAGCAACTCGAATTCCAGGCCGTCACTGATCCGCTGACCGGATTGCTCAACCGCCGCGGTTTTTACCAGACCGTGGAAAACCTGTTGCTGCGTGGCGAACGCACCGACAGCACGTGGGTCCTGATGTACCTGGACCTCGATGGCTTCAAACGAGTCAATGATTCTCTCGGTCACGATGCCGGTGATCGGGTGCTGCGCTGGGTGTCCGAGCAGTTGAAGGCTTGCCTGCGGCCCTTCGACATTCTGGCACGCATGGGCGGTGATGAGTTCACCGCATTGCTCGACCTGGAGTTCCCCGAACAAGCGGCGAAGATTGCCGAGAAACTGATTGAGCGCGTGTCGATCTGTCAGCAGATCGACGGCCTGGATATCGCCTTGGGCGCGAGCATTGGCATTGCCACGTTCCCCGATTGCGGAGCCAATCTGGACGGCTTGCTGCGGGCTTCAGACATCGCTATGTACGAAGCCAAACGCGCCGGACGCCAGCAATATCGCTTCTACGATCACGAAATGAACGGTCGGGCCCGCTCGCGGCTGATGCTCGAAGAAAGCGTGCGCGACGCTATCGAGAACCGTGACTTCAACCTCGTTTATCAGCCGCAGGTAGCCATTGTCGGCGGGCAGATTCGCGGGTTTGAAGCCTTGCTGCGTTGGCAGCATCCGAGCGTCGGCGACGTGCCGCCGGGGCTGTTTTTACCTTTGCTGGAAGAAGCGCGGTTGATCAGTCGCCTGGGCAGCTGGATTTACCAGCGCGGTGCCGGACAGCGCAAGGCCTGGGAAGCGCTGTTTGCCGAGGACCTGGTGCTGGGCGTCAGTTTGAGCGGCAGTCAGTTCGCCATGCCGAATCTGGTCACCGAGTTGCGTCAGGTGCTGGAGCGTCATGGTTTGCAACCGCGTCATCTGGAAGTCGAGGTGACGGAAGACGCCTTGATGCACAACCCGGAAGAGACCCGCAAGCAGCTGCGTTTGCTGCGCGGATTGGGCGTCAGGGTTGCGCTGGATGATTTCGGTACCGGGCCATGCTCGCTTGCTCATTTACGCGACCTGGAACTGGACACACTCAAACTCGACCGCCATTTGATCGCGCGGCTGCCCGAGTCGTCTCGGGACGCAGCGCTGGTGCGCAATGTGATCGAGCTGTGCAAACAGTACGACATGCTGGTGATCGCCGAAGGGGTGGAAACCGTGGCGCAATACGAGTGGTTGCAAGCCAATGGTTGTGAGTATGTGCAGGGGTTTCTGGTGGCGCGGCCGATGATGGCCGAAGACACTGGGCACTTTGTGCAGCCCTTCGACTGGAGCGCGCTCACCCGCTGAATTCGCTACACTGGCGACCTTTTCGTTATTTGTGTTGCCGCTGCGATGACCGCGTTGAAATACCTCCAGGCTTATCCCGCTTCGTTGCAGGATCAGGTGCGTCAGTTGATCGCCGACGGTCGGCTGGGCGAGTACTTGAGCAAGCGTTACCCAGAACAGCACAGCGTGCAGAGCGACAAGGCGCTGTACACCTACGCGCTGGACCTCAAGCAGGCGTATTTGCGTAACGCTCCGACCATCGACAAAGTGCTGTTCGATAACCGCCTCGACCTGACCCACCGCGCCCTCGGCCTGCACACCACGATCTCTCGGGTGCAGGGCGGCAAACTCAAGGCGAAGAAAGAAATCCGCGTTGCTTCGTTGTTCAAGGAAGCGCCGTCGGAGTTTCTGAAAATGATCGTGGTGCACGAGCTGGCGCATTTCAAAGAGTCGGATCACAACAAGGCGTTCTACAAGCTGTGCGAACACATGCAGCCGGGCTATCACCAAGTGGAGTTCGATGTGCGGGTGTACCTGACGTGGCGGGATTTGCAGACTGCGATTTGATCTTCCAGAAAGGAGCAAACGTGACGGACGTAAGCAAGACCAAGAGCAGCTTCTACCGCCGCCTGTACGTGGCGTACCTGATCGACAGCGGTCTGGCCAGCAGCGTTCCGGCGCTGACCGAAGTCACCGGCATGCCGCGTCGCACCGCCCAGGACACCATCGCCGCGCTGGCGGATCTGGATATCATCTGCGAGTTCGAGCAGGAAGAAGGTGCGCGCAATCATGCGGGGCGCTATCGGATTCGCGAGTGGGGGGCGATTGATCGGGGGTGGATCGAGCGTAATCTGCGGCAGGTCAAGGCAGTGCTGGAGTATCCCTGAGATTGGTGGCGCGGCTGCTGACGTCATCGCGAGCAGGCTCACTCCCACAGGGATCTCCAGTGAATACAGATTTTGAGTAAGTTATAAAACCTGTGGGAGCGGGCTTGCCCGCGATGGGGCCCTCAGGAACGACGCATCCCGATATGCGGAATGCCATCCTCGACAAACTCCTCGCCCGCCACCACAAACCCGTATTGCCCGTAATACCCCTGCAAATGCGCCTGGGCCGAGAGATAGATCGGCGTCTCAGGCCAGCGTTTTTCAGCCTGCACCAGCGCCTTCTCCATCATTATGTGGCCCAACCCTTTGCCCCGGCCCAGCGGCGCGGTCACAACCCGGCCGATGACCACATCACCGCCCTGTAGCTCGGGATCAAGCAAGCGCAGGTACGCTACCAGTCGATCCCCGTCCCAACCCATCAAATGGCAGGTATCGCCTTCCAGATCCTGGCCATCGATATCCTGATAAATGCACTTCTGCTCGACGACGAACACCTCGTCACGCAACTGCAAAATGGCGTACAGCTGTTCTTTGCCCAGATCGCTGTGGTGTTTGCAGACCCATTCGATTGTCATGTTTTGATTCCCTGAAAACGTCCCTCCGATACTAAGCGTCCTGACGCTGGATGTCTTTATGGCGGAGAAATCTGTGATAAAGACCAAAATGCCATCATTCATTTCGCGCGCCGCTGCCTTCTTTGTGTAATCTGGAATCAAGCGATGTGCAGTGGCTTCAATGAGCTAACGTTTAGTGCCTGGGTGTGCCGGTACGGGGCTTGGAGTTTTGGCTGAAAACACGTCGGGCAGCCAGCCCGCTAAGGATTTTCTAGCATGCCGCGATTGCATCAAGCCTTTGCTTTGATTGGATTGCTGTTGCTGACTCAACACGCGGCAGCAGAAAAGCTGCGTCTGGTGGCTGATGCCTGGCCGCCTTTTACCGATGCCACGCTGGTCAATGGCGGGTTGGCCACGGATATTGTCAGCACCGCGCTGGCGCGGGCCGGCTTTGCCAGTGATTTTGAACAGGTGCCATGGGCGCGGGCCTTGCTGGGAGTGGGCGAGGGCCGCTACGACGTATTGGTGAACGCCTGGTACACCGATGAACGCACCAAGCTCGGGCAGTTTTCCGGTGAGTACCTGGTCAATCGCGTGCGCTTTCTCAAGCGCAAAGACGCACCGATCGAATTCAACAATCTGCAGCAATTGCACACGTACCCGATTGCCGTGGTACGCGGTTACGCCTATTCACCGGCCTTTGATGAAGACGAATCACTGCAGAAAATCCCGGTGCACAGTTTTGCGATGGCGGTGCGCATGGTGGCTGCCGACAGGGTCAAGCTGACGCTGGAAGACGAATATGTCGCGCGTTATTACCTGGCCCGCGAGCCTGCCAAGGTGCGCAATGCCGTGGAGTTCCTGCCCAAGCCGTTGAGCGAGAACAGCCTGCACATTCTGGTCAGCCTGAAGAATCCTCAGCATGAGCAGATCGTCGCCGGTTTCGACCGCGAGATTGCGGCGATGAAGGCGGATGGGAGTTATGCGCGGTTGATGAAGCAGCATGGGATGTGACGTTGAGCAGCTGGCCTCATCGCTGGCAAGCCAGCTCCCACAGTGTCTGGTGGTTTACATAGGATTTGGATCTGACACAACTCCCTGTGGGAGCTGGCTTGCCAGCGATGACGTCCACCACAACACCGCAGCCATCAGTCCTCACTCGTATCCTTGATCAAATGCGCCGCCAGTGTGCGCAGCGGCCCCAACTGCCGGCAGATCAATGCCAGTTGCGTCTGCACCAATCGTTGGCCTTCATCGATTTCGTCAGGCATTTGTTCAAGCGTATTGGCCAGCGCTTCCTCTTCATCACTCTGAATGGCAATGACGGATTTGCTCGCCAGCCCCTGGGCGATTTCGTCGATGCTGCTGGCCAGTTTCACACCGGCTCCTTCGATCAAGTGTTCGCGCACATCCTGCGGCAACTGGGTTTCCCGATGCGCGCCGAGGCCTGACAAGTAACTGAGCAAGGTGTGCGATAGCACCAGAAAACGGAACCCCACATCCGCTTCCTTACGGAAATGCCCCGGCTCCATCAGCATGTTGGCCAAAGTGGTCGACAGCGCCGCGTCGGCGTTGTGCGCGTTGCGCCGCGCGAGGCGATAGGCCAGGTCGTCGCTTTTGCCTGCGGCGTATTGCTGCATGATCTGGCGCAGGTAGATGCTGTTGCAGGTCAGGGTGTTGGCCAGCACTTTGTTCAGGCGCCGACCCTGCCAGTCCGGCAGGAACAGGAACACCGCGAGCCCGGCGATCAGGCTGCCGAGCAAGGTATCGAACAACCGCGGCAGGAACAGCCCGTAGCCGTCACCGACCTGGTTGAAGCAGAACAGAATCATCAAGGTGATTGCCGCAGTCGCCAGGGTGTAGCGGGTGGTGCGGTTGGTAAAGAACACGATCCCGGCGGCGATGGCGAAGCAGGACTGGATCAGCGGATTGGGGAACAGGTCGAACAGCGCCCACGCCAGGGTCAGGCCGATGGCGGTGCCGATGATCCGCTGACCGAGCTTGCGCCGGGTGGCGCCGTAGTTCGGTTGGCAGACAAACAGCGTGGTGAGGATGATCCAGTAACCTTGGGACGGGTGGATCAAGTGAACCATCGCGTAACCGATGCTCAAGGCCAAGGGCAAACGCAGGGCATGACGGAACAGCAGCGATGTCGGCGTCAGCTGCGTACGCAAGCGTATCCAGACGTCCTTGAGGTTGCGCGGCGAACGGTCGAGCAGACTGCTGTCGGTGGCGTCGGCGAGGGCGTCGGGGTTGCTGGCGTCGCTAAGCAAACGGTCGAGGGTGCCAAGGTTGGCCGCCAGCGCCCGCAACGAACGCAGCAAACCGCGCCAGGCCGGATTGCTCTGGATGCGCAGGTGTTCGAGGGAAGCGTGCAGGTCGCCCAGGGCTTCGGCGAAGCTGGCGTCATAGATAAACGGCTGACGCATCTGGATCGACTCGGCCAGTGCCCTGCAGGCCTTGCCTTGCTGGCGCAGCAAGCGCTGACAGCGGAACAGCACGTCGCTGTGGAAGAACGCATCGGCCAGGGCGTTGTAAGGGTAGTGCGAAGAGCTGGCGCGCTCGTGGATGTCCTGAGCGAGGAAGTACAGTTTCAGGTAACGGCTGACTTTAGAACCCGGCCGACCGTTGCCGACCCGGTGCAGGATGATTTCCTTGGCGGCGTTCAGTGCCGCGACCACGCGACCGTTCTGTTGCGCCAGTTCCAGTCGGCGTGCTTCCACGTCCATCTGCCGGATCGGCTCGAACAGCGACGATTTCAACTTCAGGTAAAACCCAAGCTCCCGGAACAACCGCGCCAGGCTTTGCTGCACCGGTTGATTGGAAAACAGCGCCTGCCACAACACCGAGAGCAAGCCGTACCAGGCCGCACCGGCTACCAGCAGCACCGGCTCGTGCCAGAAATCGGTGACCGCACCGCCGCGCTGGTCCACGCCGATCATGGTGTAGACCGACAGGATCAGCGTCGCCGAAGCAATCGCGCCATAGCGCTCGCCAAGGGCGCCGAGCATGGTCAGGCAGAACGCGGCGAGGGCGAAGGCAATAATGAAAAGAATGGGATAGGGGAACAGCAGTTCGACGGACAGGGCGGCGACGGCGAAACACACCAGCGTCACTGCAAGCGCATTGAGGCGGCCCTGCCAACTGTCGTCGGTCTCGGCCAGGGCACTGGCGATAATCCCGAGGAACAACGGGATCAGCAGCCCCATTTCATCCTGATACCAACACAGCGCCATGGTGCCGGTCAGGGCGATGAATACCCGCACGCTGTAGCTGAACTTATCCAGCGCCCAAAGGCGACGCAGAGACTGACGGAACGAAGTCGATGACATGAAATGCGAAGGCCTTCCGAGGCGATGACGCTAAATTGAGCCACTAATGACGCCGACGCAATGGCGCCGATCACATTGGTCAGCAAAATTTGTTCCTTTGTCACTCCACGCCCGTCTCAAGCCTTCAGGCAGGCAAAGAAACCTGTGGGAGCTGGCTTGCCAGCGATGAGGCCGGTACATCCAACAACTTTGTTGACTGTCAGGGCGCCATCGCTGGCAAGCCAGCTCCCACAGGGATTGTATTTACATTGGTCAGACGTACTGCGCAGCCGCGTAACCCGAAGCCCACGCCCACTGGAAGTTGAACCCGCCCAAGTGCCCGGTCACGTCCAGTACTTCACCAATGAAGTACAGCCCCGGGCTTTTCAGTGATTCCATGGTCTTGGACGACACCTCGTTTGTATCCACGCCGCCCAGTGTCACTTCCGCAGTCCGGTAGCCTTCAGTGCCGGCCGGCACGACTTTCCAGCTCGCCAGTTTTTCAGCGATATCTGCAATTTCCGCGTGGGTGTATTGCTTCATCGGTTTGGAAGCGAACCAGTTGTCCGCCAGCAGATTGGCCATCTTCTTGGTGAAGATTTCCCCGAGCAGGGTTTTCAGCTCGCTGTTGGGACGCTCGGCTTGTTGCTGTTGCAGCCAGCTCGGTACGTCATGATCCGGCATCAGGTTGATTTCGACGGTGTCACCGGATTCCCAGAACGAAGAAATCTGCAAAATCGCCGGGCCGCTGAGGCCGCGATGGGTGAACAGAATGTTCTCGCGGAAGCTTTGGTCGTTGCAGCTCACCAGGCAATCCACCGAAGTGCCGGACAGCTCGGTGCACAATTCCTTGAGCTGATCGGTGATGGTGAACGGCACCAGGCCGGCGCGGGTCGGCAGCAGGTCGTGGCCGAATTGCTTGGCCACCTGATAGCCAAAACCGGTGGCACCAAGAGTCGGGATCGACAGGCCGCCGGTGGCAATCACCAGCGATTCGCACGTCACCTGCCCAAGCGTCGTGTCGAGCAAATAACCTTTCTCAAGCTTCTCGATGGTCTGGATCGACGTGTCCAGGTGCAGGCTGACGCCGACCTGATCGCACTCGTTCAACAGCATTTCGAGGATGTCGCTGGATTTGTTATCGCAAAACAACTGGCCGAGTTTTTTCTCGTGGTAGGGCACGCCGTGCTTGGCGACCATGCCGATGAAATCCCACTGGGTATAGCGGGCCAAGGCCGATTTGCAGAAGTGCGCGTTTTGCGAGAGAAAATTGCTCGGTTCGGTGTACATGTTGGTGAAATTGCAGCGGCCACCGCCCGACATCAGGATTTTCTTGCCGGCCTTGTTGGCATGGTCGAGCAACAGCACCTTGCGCCCGCGCCCGGCGGCGGTCAGCGCACACATCAACCCTGCGGCGCCAGCGCCAATGATCACGACTTCGGTAGAGCGCAAAACAGTGTCCTCAGAATAGAAAACCCGTAGGCGCTGCCGAAGGCTGCGATCTTTTGATTTTGATTCTTAAAAGCAAAGTCAAAAGATCGCAGCCTTCGGCAGCTCCTACAGGGAGATGTGTGGCGGTTTTACAGAATACGCACGCGCAACGAACGGCCCTTGATCTTGCCGTCGTTCAAGCGCTGCAAGGCCTGCTTGGCAACGCCGCGATCCACAGCCACGTAAGCCTGGAAGTCGAAAATCGCGATCTTGCCGACCTGGGCGCCCGGAATGCCGGCGTCACCCGTCAGTGCGCCAAGGATGTCGCCCGGACGAACCTTGTCTTTACGGCCGGCGCCGATGCACAGGGTGCTCATCTGTGGCAACAGCGGACCGCCGCCCTGAGAGACGAGGTTGTCCACCTGATCCCAGGTCAATGGCGACTTCTGCAATTGTTCGATGGCTTGTGCACGCTGCGCTTCGGACGGCGCGACCAGGCTGATCGCCAGGCCTTTCTCACCGGCACGACCAGTACGGCCGACGCGGTGGATGTGGATTTCCGAGTCACGGGCCAGCTCGACGTTGATCACCATGTCCAGCGAATCGATGTCCAGACCACGGGCGGCAACGTCGGTGGCGACCAGTACCGAAGTACTGCGGTTGGCGAACATCGCCAGCACTTGGTCGCGGTCACGCTGTTCCAGATCGCCGTGCAGGCCGACGGCGGAGATGCCTTTGGCCGTCAGGTGATCGACGGTTTCCTGAACCTGCTGCTTGGTGTAGCAGAACGCCACGCAGGACGCCGGACGGAAGTGGCCGAGGACCCTGGTCACGGCGCTCATGCGCTCTTCCGGGGAAATCTCGTAGAAGCGCTGCTCGATCTGCGTGTCGTCGTGGAACGCTTCGGCCTTCACTTGCTGCGGGTTGCGCATGAACTTCGAAGCCAGTTGCTTGATGCCCACCGGGTATGTGGCCGAGAACAGCAACGTCTGGCGACGCTCCGGGGACTGCATGATGATTTCTTCGATGGAGTCGTAGAAACCCATGTCGAGCATGCGGTCGGCTTCGTCGAGGATCAGCGTGTTCAGGCCGTGAAGTACCAGCGAGCCCTTGCGCAAGTGCTGCTGAATGCGCCCCGGCGTGCCGACGATGATGTGCGCACCGTGTTCCAGCGAAGCAATCTGCGGGCCGAGGGACACGCCGCCGCACAGGGTCAGGACCTTGATGTTGTCTTCGGCACGGGCCAGACGACGGATTTCCTTGGCGACCTGATCGGCCAGCTCACGGGTCGGGCAGAGGATGAGGGCCTGGCAACCGAAGTAGCGCGGATTGATCGGGTTCAACAGGCCGATACCGAACGCGGCGGTCTTGCCGCTGCCGGTCTTGGCCTGGGCGATCAGGTCCATCCCCTTGAGGATCACCGGCAAGCTTTGCGCCTGGATCGGCGTCATCTGGGCATAACCGAGGGAGTCGAGGTTAGCCAGCATGGCGGCGGACAGCGGCAAAGTATTAAATTCGGTGGCGATGGTGGTCACGGGACTGGCCTGCAAAACAAAATGTCGCGCAGTGTACCAGTCCGATGGCCATTCGCCCTAAGGTTCGATGTGCTGTTCCGGACGTTTGACGCGCCGTCCGTCTTCCTTTGAGAGCTGGGAAAAGATCGTCGCGGCCAGCATCGCCATGATGCCTACCGTGACGAATGTCAGCTGGAAGGCACCCAGAACCGTGTCTACACCGTCGTTTCCAATCTCCGCCGTGAACCCGCCCAGTAGTGCACCGGCGCACGCAACGCCAAGGCTCAACGACAATTGCGCGACCACCGACAACAAGCTGTTGCCGCTGCTGGCGCTGGCATCGTCGAGGTCGATCAGGGTCACGGTGTTCATCGCGGTGAACTGCAAGGAGTTGATCGCGCCCAGGATCGCCAGCAGACACAGCAGCAGCCAGTACGGCGTCTGCTCGCTGACCAGGCCCATGCTTGCCAGCATGATCCCCAACGCCAGGGTGTTGCCGGTCAACACGATGCGGTAGCCCAGGCGTTCGATCAGCGGCCGCGCCACCCATTTGGCGATCATCGCCGCCGCCGCCAGGGGCAGCATGCTCATCCCCGCTTGCGACGGCGAATACCCCAGCGCCACTTGCAGCAGCAACGGCACCAAAAACGGCAGGGCGCCGCTGCCGAGGCGGGCGAACAGGTTGCCGAGAATGCCCACGGCAAAAGTCCGGGTCTTGAACAGCGACGGCGCGAACAACGGATTTTCGATATGCCCGGCGCGCAGCCAGTACGCTGCCAGACACGCCATCCCGCCGAACAACAGCAGCATTACCCGAAGGTGCGGCAAGTGCAGTTCGCCGAGGCCTTCCATGGCGACGGTGATCAGGATCATCGCCGCGCCGAACAGCGCGAAACCCAGGCTATCGAAGCGCGTGCGCTCGGAGCCGCGCAGGTCGGGGATGAATTTCCACACGGCGTAACAGCCAATCACGCCGACCGGCAGATTGATCAGGAAGATCCAGTGCCAGGTCAGGTATTGCACCATCCAGCCGCCCATGGTCGGGCCGATCAGCGGGCCGAGCAGGCCGGGAATGGTGATGAAGCCCATGATCCGCACCAGTTCCGAGCGGGGGTAGGCGCGCAGCACCACCAATCGTCCGACCGGTAGCATCAGCGCACCGCCCAGGCCCTGGATAATCCTGGCGCCGATCAGCTGGGTGAGGGTGGTCGACAATGCGCAGAGCAACGAGCCAATGCTGAACAGCAAGATCGCGCTGAAGAAGATTTTCTTGGTGCCGAAGCGATCAGCGATCCAGCCCGAGGCGGGGATCAGCAAGGCGACGGTGAGCATGTAGGCGATGATTACGCCCTGCATGCGCAGCGGGTCTTCGGCCAGGTCGCTGGCCATGGCGGGCAGGGCGGTGTTGAGGATCGTCCCGTCGAGGGACTGCATGAAAAACGCAATGGCGACGACCCACGGCACCCAGCGGGCGGTGACAGGATCGAGAGGCGGGCGGTTGGGCATGGGACCTCTTGAAGGTTGAAGTGATCGCAGTCCATGTGGGAGCGAGCTTGCTCGCGATGGCGGTAGATCAGTCGACACGGATGCTGAATGAAATGGCCTCATCGCGAGCAAGCTCGCTCCCACAGGGTTCCCGGTGTTTACAAGGTCAGGGTCAACCGGCTGACAAGTGCCCCAGGCAACAACGCCGAGGCCGTCGCTCTCTGGCTATAGGTACTCGCCGACAGCAACATTTCGCGCTCCTCGGTCAACGCTTCCAACTGCGAACCCAGCAGGCTGAACGCACTGTCATCGAAACGCATGGTGCTGACCGGCGCTTGTATCTCGCCGTTCTCGACCCAGAAAGTCGCAAACCGTGTCATGCCGGTCAGGCGCGCCGCCGGTTGATCCGAGAAGTTCAGGTACCACAGGTTGCTGATGTACAAACCGGTGCCCAGTTGCTTGAGGATGTCCGCCTCAGCCAAGTCCCCGGCCCTCAAGTTCAACGCACTCGGCGATTCGCCGCCGCTGGCACCATTGGCGGTCAAGCCGTATTCGGCGGCGCTGCGTGAACCAACCAGTTGCGCGCCGGCCTGCCCCTCGACAATCAACTTCAGATCGCTGCGTGGATAGCCTTCGTCAGAGAATGCCGGGCTCAGCGAACCACTGACTTTTTCATCCAGCGAGACCAGCGGGCTGAAGTGTTGATCGCCCGCGTAGAGTTTCTGCAGCGGACTGCTCTTGCTGGCAATCGACTGGGCGGAAAAACCGCCCCAGCACAGCATGCCCATGATTTCTTCCAGTGCGGCCGGCGCGAGGTAGGCGCGGTATTGGCCCGGCGGCAGGGTGCGTAGCGGCCGCCCCAAAAACTCCAGTTGCTCACGGGCCTGTTGGAAGCGCTTGGCAAAGCCTTCAGTGCTCCAGTCATGTCCGGCATAGCTGGCTTTCACCGCCTGACCGTTTTCGTGGAACAGGCTGAAGTCGAAATTGAAGCTGTTGGCCTGATGCCAGCCGAACGCTCCGGCGGAACTGGCGAAACCACGGCTGATCGGGCCGGCAGCATAAAAGCCGACCATGTCCAGCCCTTCAGCGGCCTGGGTGATTTCGGCGACTGCTTGCTCAGTGTCCGGCAGCGGGTGTTCCTGCACGTTCTTGCTTTGCCAGCCGTTGTGGTTGAGCAGCAGGTACGGATCCTTTGGCAGCAACGGCAAGGTTTCGCGCATCTGTTGCAGACCTTCGGCCAGACGCTGAAGGTCGACTTCAGGGTCGCCCGCCAAGGTGATCTGCAGATCGGCGTGGCGACCATCGTTGATCAGTTTCAGACCGATGCTCGCCTGCTGCACCTGCCCGGCCTGCCGTACCTTGGCGTGATTGAAGCGCACGAAGGCCGACGATTCGGCGGCATAACTGAGAGTGAACTGTTCCGGTTCGTGCAGTGCTGCGCGCAATCCAGCGACCAAGGCCTTGAACGACTCGGCCTGAGATTTTGAAGTGCTCATCAGGCGTCTCCCCCAAACACATCAACGTTGCTGAACACGCACGCTGGCGACGCGTGGCCGACACGAATGACCTGATTCGGCTCGCCCTTGCCGCAGTTCGGCGTGCCGAGAACCTTGAAGGTGTTGGCATCGCCGACGGCGCTGAGGTTGTTCCAGAACTGCGCGGAAATCGCCCGGTAGTTCGGGTTTTTCACCACACCCTTGAGTTCGCCGTTCTCGATCAACTGACCCCACTCGCAACCGAACTGGAACTTGTTGCGCGCATCGTCGATGGACCACGAGCGGTTGGTGCTCATCAAAATCCCGTGCTCGATATTGCCGATCAGCTGTTCCAGCGGTTGATCGCCCGGCTCGATGTTCAGGTTGGCCATGCGGTCGATCGGCGGACGATTCCAGCCACAGGCACGGCTGTTGGCGACGCCATCCATGCCGGCGCGGAATTGCGACAGCGCACCGCCCAACGGCCGCAGCAACAGGCCTTCGCGGATCAGGAATTGTTTGCTGGCGGCCGTACCGTCGTCGTCATGGCCGTAGCTGGCGAGCTGTTCTGGAATGTCCGGATCGAAGGTCACGTTGAGCAGTTTCGAGCCGTATTGCAGGCGGCCGAAGTCTTCGGCTTTGACGAAACTGGTGCCGGCGTAATTGCGTTCGTCGCCGAGGATGCGGTCCAGTTCCAGCGGGTGGCCGATGGACTCGTGGATTTGCAGCATCATCTGGTCGGGCATCAGCAGCAGGTCGCGCGGACCTTGCGGTGTATTCGGCGCAAGCAGCAATTGCAGCGCCTGATCGGCGATTTTTACCCCGGCACCGATCAGTCCGCAGCGGCTGATGACATCAAAGCCACCCTGTTGGCCGAAGTTTTCCCGGCCGAGGGTACGGATCTGGCTGTCGTTGCCGTCGTAGGCAGTGACCTCCAGCCCGGGATAGACGAAACGCTGGGCCTGGCGCAGTTCGGCACCGGCACTGTTGAGGTAAATCTGCTCGACGTGGGTGATGCCGATGCTCACCTGCCAGTTCACCAGGCGCTCGTCCTTGGGAACAGCGGCGGATTCCGTACCGAGCAATTGGTAGCAATCGCTCAGGGACGGGAATGGCTGGTCGAGGTTCGGCGAAAAATAATCGGCGCGGTCACTGGAAACGGCTTGTTCGCGCAGGTCCAGCAGGGCGTGGGGCTTGAGTCGACGGGCTTGTTGCTCGGCCCGGTCCAGCGCCGCCTGCAGGCCTTGTTGCGACAAATCGTTGGTCGCGGCATAGGCTTCGACGCCGTTGACCCGCACGGTCAGCATTGCCCCTTCATCACGGCTCAGGCTTGGCGGTTCGGCGACGTTCTTGCGCACCGACAGGTACTGGCCGGACTCGCGCACATAACGCAGGGAAAAGAATTCAGCGCCCGTGCGCAACGCAGCAAAGCGCTGCTTGAGCTGGGGGTGGAAATCGAACATTCGGGAACCTCCTTGGTATGGAGTGACGGCGACGCGGTGTTGCGAGGGGGGTGAAACGATTGCGTGGCGCTAGAGTAGGCCTGCGCGGGGGGAGGATCAAGTTTGAAATGGGGTAAGGGTGGGATGCTGAGCCTGGCGGGAAGATGTGTGTTAAATGGTCTGGCCTCATCGCTGGCAAGCCAGCTCCCACAGTGACCGAGTTGGACGCAAATTTTGCGGCCGACATAAAACTTGTGGGAGCTGGCGTGCCAGCGATTGGCCGTGACGCGGTGCCAGGCCTTACGCGATCTGGGTCACTTCACGCATCGGCTTACCCTTCACCGGCGCATCGCCTGCTACGTAGTAGTCGGCCTTGCTGCGTGGCAACGGCTGGCGGCCACGGATCTTGTCGGCGATTTTCTCGGCCATCATGATCGTCGGTGCATTCAGGTTGCCGGTGGTGATGATCGGCATGATCGAGGCATCGACCACGCGCAGGCCTTGCATGCCGTGCACGCGACCTTCGCCATCGACCACGGCCATCTCGTCGGTGCCCATCTTGCACGAACAGGACGGGTGGAACGCGGTTTCGGCGTGTTCGCGGATGAACTTGTCCAGTTGCTCATCGGATTGCACGTCGATGCCCGGGCTGATCTCGCGACCACGGAAGGCGTCCAGTGCAGGTTGCTGCATGATTTCACGGGTCAGGCGAATGCCGTCGCGGAATTCCTGCCAGTCCTGCTCGGTGGCCATGTAGTTGAACAGGATGCTCGGGTGCTGGCGCGGGTCTTTCGACTTGGCCTGGATGCGACCGCGGCTTGGCGAACGCATGGAACCCATGTGTGCCTGGAAGCCGTGCTCTTTCACACCGTTGCTGCCGTTGTAGTTAATCGCTACCGGCAGGAAGTGGTACTGGATGTTCGGCCATTCGAATTCCGGACGGGTGCGGATGAAACCGCCGGCTTCGAACTGGTTGCTGGCGCCGATACCGGTGCCGTTGAACAGCCACTCGGCACCGATGGCCGGCTGGTTGTACCAGAGCAGCGACGGGTACAGCGAGACCGGTTGGGTGCAAGCGTATTGCAGGTACAGCTCAAGGTGATCCTGCAGGTTTTCACCGACGCCCGGCAGATCGTGGACCACCGGAATGTCGAGCTTGTTCAGCAATTCGGCCGGGCCGACGCCGGAGCGTTGCAGGATCTGCGGCGAGGCGATGGCGCCGGAGCACAGCAGCACTTCCTTGCGCGCTTTGACTTCAACGCGCTCTTCAGCGTCGCCAACCAGGTAACGCACGCCGACCGCACGTTTACCGTCGAACAGGATCTTGTCGGTCAGGGCGTGTGTGACGATGGTCAGGGTCGAACGCTTCTTGGCGACGTCCAGGTAACCACGGGCGGTGGAGGCACGACGACCTTTCGGCGTTACGGTGCGGTCCATCGGGCCGAAGCCTTCCTGCTGGTAGCCGTTCAAGTCTTCGGTGCGCGGGTAACCGGCCTGCACGCCGGCTTCAACCATGGCGTGGAACAGCGGATTGTTGCCGGCTTTCGGCGTGGTCACGCTGACCGGACCTTCGCCACCGTGGTAATCGTTCGGGCCGATGTCGCGGGTTTCCGCTTTGCGGAAGTACGGCAGGCAGTCGAGGTACGACCAGTCTTCCAGGCCTGGCAGTTTCGCCCAGCCGTCGTAGTCCATGGCGTTGCCGCGGATGTAGCACATGCCGTTGATCAGCGAAGAACCACCCAGGCCCTTGCCGCGACCGCATTCCATACGACGGCCGTCCATGTGTGGCTCGGCATCGGTTTCGTAGGCCCAGTTGTAGCGACGGCCTTGCAGTGGGAATGCCAGCGCCGCAGGCATTTGCGTGCGGAAGTCGAAACGGTAGTCCGGGCCGCCCGCTTCGAGCAGCAGGACGGTGACGCCTGCGTCTTCAGTCAGACGGGTCGCCAGGGTGTTACCGGCCGAGCCGGCACCGATGATGATGTAATCGAATACTTGGGACATTGAATGCACCCTCTTTGAAGTTGGTTCAGGTCAGGCCTTGGCGAGTGCTGCGCACTCGATCGCGGGCAAGCCTTGCTCCTACAGGATCGAGGTTTGCCACAGGTTTTGTGCACGACACAAAACCTGTAGGAGCAAGGCTTGCCCGCGAT
>NZ_JBSVXD010000077.1:0-25891 GCF_054070755.1 Pseudomonas sp. SDO5591_S426
CCGTACGTACGGTGGTGTGAGAGGACGGCGGATGTAAATCCGCCTCCTACTCGATTTTAGGGCGGCTGAAGTTTCTATGCGCTCCTCACATAGGATTAATGCAGATACATCACTGTTCTTTCAAATGTCCGGGGCACATTCTTAGGCGAAACAGCAACGCCAACTCACCTCGTTCTTACAAAAGAGAGCCATTAAATGAGTGTGTTTACCCACGTTACCGTCGGCACCAATGACTTGAGCAAAGCCCGCAACTTCTACGACAACGTATTGGGCGAAATTGGCCATAAACGTCTGGCGGACCTCGGCGAAAACGGTTCTATCTGGGGCGAGGATGCACCGGCCTTCTTCGTTCTGAAACCGGCTGACGGGGCACCCGCCAGCGTCGGCAATGGTGTGACCGTCAGCTTCGAGGCGCCGACGCGTGCCGCCATCGACGCTTTCCACGCCGCAGCGTTGGCCGCTGGCGGTACCTGTGAAGGTCTGCCGGGGCCACGTGGCTGGGCACCGAACGCCTATGCCGCGTATGCCCGCGATCTGGACGGCAACAAACTGGCCGCCTATTGCTTCAAAGCGGATTAAGGCTGTCAGGAGGCCAGCCTTAATCCGGCCGGCCTCATCAACTTTCTGCACAAAAAAATCCCAAGTAACGCCAATACATTTTCAGTCTTCGGGACCTGAAAAATACGTCGTACCCGCGTTTTCATAAAATAATAACAATCAAAGCCTTGAGGCCTTTAATGAAGAAGCGCTCACTGTTTGGCCTGTTCGTTTTTTCAATGTCCGCAAGTTCACTGCAAGCGCAGGCTGACGAAACCCAGGAAGGTTTTGTCGAGGGTGGGGCCGCGACGATCCTTGCACGCAACATGTATTTCAATCGCAATTCACTGTCCGACTATCCGGATTCAATCGGGTGGGGGCAGGGTTTCCTGATGGACTACAAGTCCGGCTTCACCCAAGGCGAAATCGGTTTCGGCATCGATGCGAGTGCCTATACCGCTTACAAGCTGGATGGTGGGCGCGGCACGGTGGGCACGGGCATGTTTCCCGCCGATGGCGATGGGGAAAGAACAGAGTCGTCTACCGCCAATGCGGCGGTGAAGATGAAATGGTCGAATACGGTGCTCAAGTATGGCGATCTGCGTCCCTACAATCCGGTCTTCGCAACGCCTGACTTGCGACTGATGCCGATGACCACAAGAGGTATCCAGTTGTTAAGTGATGACATTGACAAGGTCAGCATTGATGTCGGGCACTTCTATTCATCCAGGGGCTATACAAGCACCGGTCACGATGGTGGTTTCATGGCCGGATACGCCGGAGTAGACGCCGGCAACGTGGACTACGCCGGCTTGACGTATCAGCCAGTCGATGAGGGTAGCGTCGCGTTTTATGCCTCCCGTGCAGAGGATTTATGGCGCCAGTACTACGTGAATGCGAACTACAGCTTCGCGCTCACGGAAGAGCAATCGCTGAGTTTCGACTTCAATCTGTATCGCTCACTTGATGAAGGGAATGCCAATGCTGGTGCGATAAACGTCACGGCGTGGTCGTTGGCGCCCTCATACGGAATTGGCCCACACACCTTCACGCTGTCTTATCAAAAAATCCATGGCAGCCAGCCGTTCGATTATCTGATGGCATCAGACGGCACTTACATGGACTCCATCTACCTGGCCAACTCTTCGCAATATAGCGACTTCAACGGGCCGGGTGAGCAGTCGGTAGGCCTCGGTTATGCGTATGACTTTGGCAGTACAGGCTACTTACATACAACGCTCAGCTTTCGATATGTCTACGGGTTCGACATCGATAATGAAAAAGTCGATCCGGAAGGCCTGTACGCCTACTTCGCCCATTCGGACAAACAGATCGAGCGAGACATCGACCTGAAGACCGTCGTGGAAAGCGGCGCCCTGAAAAACCTGTCGGTACGCGTGCGCTATGCCGACCAATCATTTACCGGGGACAGCGTTAAGCAACTTCGAATAATTACCGAATACCCGTTCGATCTTTTTTGATGTGCACATCCCAATCCAATAAAAACAAGAGGTTTCACATGAAGAACTTTCCGGTCAAGTGCATCGCCTTGGCGGTCACACTTTCTTGCATGGCGTTGTCCGCCCACGCCGATACTGTGTATGTCCATGCGGGCCGTCTGGTGGATGTCGAGAAAGGCAAGGTGCTGAACGATCAACGCATCAAGATCGAGGGTGAACGCATCGTTGCCGTGGAACCGTGGAGTGCGCCGCCGGCCGACAGCAAAGTGATTGATTGGTCATCCAGGACCGTGTTGCCGGGGTTGATCGACATGCACACGCATATCTCCGATTGGGACATGACCAACAACGTGGCGGAACCGCTCCTGCATTCGCCGCAAGACGTCGCTCTGATGGGCGCGAAACATGCCTATCAAACCTTGCGCGCAGGTTTTACCACGGTGCACGACCTGGGCACCTATCGAGCGTTCACCGACGTCGCGCTGCGTGATGCGATCAACGAAAACCGCGTGCTGGGGCCTCGAATGAATGTCGTGGGTGCGTACATCACCGTTGCCGGTGGTGGCGGCGAGGTGACGGGATTTGCGCCGGGTGTGGAGATCCCGGCCGATATGCGCGTGGGTGTTTACCGCGATGCCAATGACGCCAAACTCAAGACTCGCTACCTGTTCCAGCACGGCGTAGACACCATCAAGATGATGGGCACCGGCTCGGTACTGGCCGAAGGTACCGAACCCGGCCAAATGGAAATGACCGAAGAAGAAATGCGCGCTGTCGTCCAGGAAGCCAAGGTTCATAAAAGCTATGCCACGGTCCACGCTCATGGTGCGGAAGGGATCAAGGCCGCTATTCGCGCAGGCGTCAGGTCCGTTGAGCATGCGTCGCTTCTGGACGATGAAGGCATCAAGATGGCGAAGGACAACGGCACGTATTTGGTGATGGATATCTACAACGGCGACTACATCGATGAAGTCGGCCGCAAGGAAAACTGGCCCGAAAGTTACTTGCGCAAGAACACCGAAACCACCGACGTACAGCGCCAGGCGTTTCGCAAAGCGGTCAAGGCCGGGGTGAAAATTGCCTATGGCACCGACGCCGGGGTTTATCCGATTGGCACCAACGCAAAACAGTTCGCGTACATGGTGAAGTACGGCATGACGCCCATGCAGGCGATTCAGTCCGCGACCGTCGTGGCGGCTGACCTGCTCAATTGGCAGGCGGACGTAGGCGCCGTGAGTGCGGGTCGCTTCGCCGATTTGATCGCTGTCGATGGCGATCCGATTGCTGACATATCAGTGCTTGAAACCCTACCCGTGGTGATGAAGGGCGGGGCAATCGTGCCGCCGGATGTGTTGCCCGGTCTGTAAGGCAGCAAGACGATAGAGCTGGAAGTCCGGGGTCAAATCCGGACTTCCAGCCAAGACTCTATTTGAAGGTAATCGCCCACGTGATAAAGGCTGCGATCCCGGTCGTGCAAGTCAGCGCAGTAAGAAAAAGAATGTCGATCAACTTTTCCAGGAAATGATTGCGGGCCACCTTTCGGGTACGCAACGACCAGTAAGAAAGCATGGTCGTGATCAAATACAGGATGGCGTTCACCGCAAGAAAGTCATCGCCCATCGAGTCTGCACTTCTCAGCGTTGAAACGACCTGGAAGATCCCGATCACCGTAATGCACACGCCCACCATCGCGGCTGACGCGGTAAACACATGAACACAGATGTCTTCATCGAGGCTGATGAGGTCTTTTTTATCGTTCATGTCGGGTCACCGTTGTTTGTGAAGTGCAGTTATTGGGCACTGGCATCGCTTTCATGCTCGTCTGCAAAGGCCATGAACACTTGCAGGTCGAGCGCATCCAGATTGATTCGGGCGATGAAGGCAGAGAAGGCCAGGTTGGCGGCGAGCAGGCGCAGATCAGAGGCCCAGGCGGGAAGGTAGGTCGGGCCCTGGAGCCAGCCGGATTCGAACAGTGGCGCCAGGCGTACCGTGTCGCCCAGGCTCAGGCGCCCGGCAAACAAATGGCCGACCAGGTCCGGCCGGTTATCGCGGATCGCAATGCGCAACAAGGTATGCACGCCGAGCAGGCCGGTCAGGTACGCGGCATCTTTGGTAAACGCCGATCCGCCCCGCAGGTCGGCACCCCGGAACACCCGTTGGGTTGAGCGGAAGGACTCTTCTTGCGACTGTCCGCCCGCCAGAAAACCTTCGAACACCTGAATGAAGTCGGCGCCATCCAGCGCTTGCTGGACCGCCAGCACACGCAAGGCGAGGCGCCGCAGGCGGTTGATGTCCATGCTGCCGGTGAACAACTCGGCCAGCGTGGCAATGCCTTCCTGAGTCTGGGTTGTGCGGGGCGCTCCCAAACCGAGGCTTTTGAGGTTGGGTTGCAACGCACCGTTCTGTGCGGTGGCGACATGCACGAAAGCTTCGTGCTGCAACAACTGATTCTTGTCCAGTTCCGAGAACAGCGCACTGGCCCGCAGGCGGATACGACTCGCCCCGGCGATGGCTTTGGCGGCAAGGGTCGAATCGAGTATCACCGTGATCCGACCCGCGCCGAAGAACCGGTCCAGTTCCGGACGTATCCAGTCGGCAAAAGCCTCGGCCGGGATATCAGCCTGGGTCGGAGGAATCCGCGCACCACCCAGCAGGGCGTCGGTGGTCTTGAGGAAGAAATGCGCCGCGTCCAGCATGCTTAGTTTCTGGTTGGTGTAATAGAAATCCGGGCGCCGGTACAGCGCGGATGAATATTGAGTAAACGCAGGCGTGCCAATGGCCCCGAGCATGCGTCCGGCGGTGGCATAGCTGCGGGCGGTCATGGCCAGATAGTTACTGGCCGGATGGCCCGGATCGCAGCGGCCGATGAAGTCTTCGAGGGCGGCGATATCGGCACTGTGGTCGCGGGAGCGAAGCTCGACGTTTGGCAACTCCGCACGCCCACCGCGCCATTTCGCCAGGAAATCTTCCTCGATGCCATCCGGCCAGGCCAAGGCATCCAGCACGCGGATCTTGCGGGTCAAACCGGGCAGGGCGGCATCAAGCTCGGACAGCGAGGCGCTCATGGAAAGCTCCTTGGCGGACAAGGTTCAATCGCAACAGCTTAGACGTCGTCGCAAGGGAGCGCCTGAGGCGTATTGAGGGCAGACACACCTGTCCTGTCCCTTATTCGCGGGAAAGCCCGGTTTAAGACATTAGCTGTACAAAATAGTAATTTGGTATAAGTTTTAAAGGCGTCCATTGGGTTTTATTGAGGCCTTTTCGATCATGCAGACGGACCGCTTGATCCGCCGCGTTATCTGTCTGGTTCTGATGCTCCAGAGTGCGGAACTGTGGGCTGATTGGCGTGAGACTCTACCCGATGCTCGCCTGTTGGGTAGCGGGGATATGCGCGTATTCGGTTTCTCCATCTATCGCGCGCAATTCTGGAGCCCACGCCTGATTGCCGGTCAACCGCTGGGTGCAGATGTGCCATTTGCGCTGGAGCTTACCTACACTCGCGCTGTTAGTCGCGATGATCTGGTCGAGGCCAGCGTCAAGGAAATCCGTCGCCTTTCGCCCAACTCCCTGAATTCAGAGCTGATGGCTCGCTGGGAGCGTGAAATGCAGCAAGCGTTTGTCGATGTGCGCGCAGGTGACCGCATCACCGGTGTCTACAAGCCTGGAGAGGGCACACGTTTTTACGTCGGCGAGAACCTGCGCCATGTGGTGAGGGATGATGCATTCGCCAAAGCTTTTTTTGCGATCTGGCTAGACCCCCGAACACGCAACCCGGAGCTGCGCGCTCAATTGCTGGGCGCAGCGAAACCCTGAGGCCGTTGAGGAAGTGCACATGTCGAAGGTTTGGATATTGCTGTTATGCCTTGGCCTTGCGAGTTGCAGCCGCGTAGATGTGCAGACCTACAGCCAAGAGACACCGACGCTTGAGTTGCGCGAATTCTTCGAGGGCCGGGTCGAAGCCTGGGGCATGTTCCAAAAGCGTTCAGGCGAGGTCACCAAGCGCTTCCATGTGCAGATCAACAGCCACTCCGAGGGCAGCAGGCTGATCCTCGACGAATCCTTCACTTACAGCGATGGTACTAAGCAAAAACGCGTGTGGACGCTAACCCCTGCTGGCCCCGGCCAATGGCGCGGAACCGCTGGCGATGTGGTGGGCGAGGCGCGTGGTGAGGTGGCAGGCAATGCGCTGCGCTGGAAATATGTGCTGAGACTGCCGGTGGATGGCGAAGAGTATGAGGTTCAGTTAGACGACTGGATGTACCTCATGGACAAGAACACCATGATCAATCGCTCGTTCATGACCAAGTTCGGGGTGGAGGTCGGTCAGATCACCTTGTTCTTCCGCAAGCAGCCCTGAGTCAACGGGCAGGCTGTCCGGCCATCCAGTGCAACATCGGCATCAGTATCGCCCATATCAATGCGAGTAGCAGAAAGCTAGGCCACACGCCTAGCGGCAGGCCCACGTCTGCCAGCCTTGCGCCTCCCCAATAGGAGAGAGGGCCACCAAAAGCGCCAAGTAGGCTGCCCATCCACCAAGGTTCCTTTGTCCAGCTCAGGCTGTGGCGCAAAGTGCTGGCGAAAAGCAGCCAAAGGATCGCCAGCCAAAGCGGCAGAACTACAGGCGCTCCGGGAAAGGAGAACAGCCCGAGGTGCAATAGAGCGCTGTCCACGACCCAACCGCAGGCTGCCACTCTCAACAGGCTGCGCCACTCATTAACAGCGTTTGCAATCCAAAGCAGGTGTAAAGCCAGGCAGGCAATTGCGATCAGCAACAGCCAGGGCCGTTGAGCGCCAAGTACACAGGCGAACCATCCGAGTTGGAATAGCCCTGCGTTCAGAATCAACCGGCTTCGTCCGCTCACGCGTTCAGCCCGTAGGGTTGCGGCCTCGCCCCGGGTTTGGCGAGCAATAGATGCGCGGTGCCGATGCTTCGCTCCAGGAAGCCACCTTCGCAGTAGCACAGGTAAAACTCCCAGAGGCGATAGAACGTCTGGTCGTAACCCAGGGCTTCCAGGTTGTGCCGGCTGCGCCGCAGGTTTTCGTGCCACATGCGAAGAGTGCGTGCGTAATCAAGGCCGAAATCCTCCATGTGGTGAAGGTTGAGGTCGGTGTCGCGACTGATGGTGTGCAGCATGGCGCTCACCGAAGGCAAGGCACCCCCCGGGAAAATGTAGCGCTGGATAAAGTCGACGGTTTTTTTCGCCTGCTCATAGCGCTGATCCCGAATGGTAATGGCCTGCAATAGCATCAACCCGTGTTCTTTTAGCAGGTGGGCGCACTGTTTGAAGTAAGTGGGCAGGAAGCGGTGGCCGACCGCCTCGATCATCTCGATCGATACCAGCTTGTCGTATTTTCCCGTCAGGTCACGATAGTCCTGCAACAGCAGGGTGATGCGGTCTTGCAGACCCTGCTCCTCAATTCGGCGAAGTGTGTAGGCAAACTGTTCATGGGACAGCGTGGTGGTGGTGACCTTGCAGCCGTAGTGGGTGGCCGCATAGAGCGCCATACTGCCCCAGCCAGTGCCGATCTCCAGCAGGTGGTCACCGGGTTTGAGATCAAGCTTCTGGCAGATGCGCTCCAGCTTGTACAGTTGAGCTTGTTCGAGGCTGTCGCTGGTGGAGCGGAACATGGCCGCCGAATACATCATGGTGGGGTCCAGCAGTTGTTCGAACAGCGCGTTGCCCAAGTCGTAGTGCGCTGAAATGTTTCGTTGCGAGCCCCGGCGCGTGTTGCGGTTGAACCAGTGCAGGACGTTTGCCAGTGGACGGCGTAGACGTGCCAGGCCGCGCTCCATTCCATCGAGCACGTCCAGGTTGGCAACGAAAATGCGGACCACCGACGTCAGATCGGGGCTACTCCAGTACCCTTCGATATAGGCCTCACCAGCGCCAATTGAACCATTGAGCGCCACCATCGGCCAGAGGGCCGAACTATGCACTTCGATTTCGCCATGCAGCACCTCGCCTGGCTGGCCGAAGCTCAAACGCTCGCCGTCGACGATGATCACCAAATGTCCGTGGCGCAGTTGTGCCAACTGACGCAAGACCCCTTTCTTCAGCAGACGGGCGCCTGCTCCGTTGGCAGCAGAGCCACAGGTGCCGGCGGAGTTCAGGCTAGGATTTGTCATGGCGAGACTCCAGATTTGCGGTGCGGTGTTGACCGTTGGTGGCTTCATGGGCAAACAGTGGCAGACGCTTGAGCAGCAGACGCAGGGCCTGCCAGTAAATGCCGAGCAGTGTCTTGCCGGTCATCCAGGGGAAGTCCAGAAGGTGGCGATGCAGGCTTTGCCGCGTCAGTTCGATGCGCTCCAGACCCAGGCCCGCTTCAAAAATTTTTTGCTCACCGTGCCAGTCCTGCATGGTCACGTGCAGATTTTGATCGGGAGCAGAGAAGCGCATGCGGTACTCCAGATTGCGTGGCAGGAAGGGCGAAACATGGAAACTCTTGGCCACCCGATGACGTGACTCACCGCTCGCGTGGGTCGGCAGTACGTAGTGGTAACGCTCTCGCCAAGGGGTATTGCTGACTTCGCAGAGGATGGCCGCCAGACTGCCGTCGGATTCGAAGCAATAAAACAGGCTGATCGGATTGAAGGACACCCCCCAACTGCGCGGCTGGGTGAGCAGGCAGATCCGTCCCTGCGGGGCATGCCCGAGGGCCTGTTTCAGCTGCTCACGTACTGCATCGCTCAGCGTCACGCCCTGACGCGTGGCGTGTGGCAAGTAGTCGGTTTCGCGGAAGGAGAAGGCGCCCCAGCGCGAATGTCCGGCCAGCCACGATAGCCCTAGAACCTGCGGTTGTTCCGCAAGATCCAGGTAGAGCATACCCATGCGATATCGAAACCCATGGATGCGCGGCAGCAGGCGACGGTGGCTGACCCAACCGCGGTAGAGCGCGCTGTTCACAGTTGCTCTCCAAAAGCAGCCGCTACGCGCAAGGCACTCACCACGCCGTCCTCATGGAAACCGTTGGCCCAGTAGGCGCCGCAGTAGTAGCTGTTTTGAGCGCCTTGCAGTTCTTGCCAACGTGCCTGTGCGACCAGGCCTGCCTGGCTGTACTGCGGATGGGCGTAGCGGAAGCGGTCGAGGATTTTGCCTGGGTCAATGTCCTGGGTCTGGTTCAGGCTCACGCAGAAGGTGGTGTCGCTCTGGAGCCCTTGCAGGATATTCATGTTGTAGGTGACAGCGGCCGGTTGCCGGGTTGAGCCGCCGAGGCGGTAATTCCAGCTTGCCCACGCCAGGCGCCGGTTCGGCAGCAGACGGGTGTCGGTGTGCAGCACCACGTCGTTTTCGGCATAGCGCAGCGCACCGAGTATCTCTCGTTCGGCTTGGGTCGGAGCCGCGAGCAGGTGTAATGCCTGATCGCTGTGACAGGCGAACACCACGCTGTCAAAGCGCTCGTTGCCGGCTGCACTAAATACGATCACCCCGGCTACATCACGTTCTATCCGATACACCGGGCAGTTGAGGCGGATGCGCTCGACAAAGCCGGCGCTCAACGCTGCTACATAACTGCGCGAGCCACCGCTGACAACGCGCCACTGCGGCCTATGGGTGACCGACAGGAGCCCGTGATTTTTACAGAAGCGCACGAAGAACCGAAGCGGAAAACGCTGCATGTCGCCCAGTGTCATCGACCAGATCGCCGAGCCCATTGGGACTATGTAGTGTTCGATAAAGCGCTGACCGTAGCGGTTTTGCCGCAGGTAGGCGCCAAGGGTGGTATCGGCTGCTATGCGCTGTTCGTCCAGGTCACGCAAGGCTTCGCGATTGAAGCGCAGTATGTCGCGCAACATGCCCCAGAAACCGGGTGACATGAGGTTGCGCCGCTGGGCAAAAAGGCTGTTGAGGTTGTTGCCGTTGTATTCAGTGCCAGTATGCGGATCCTGGACCGAGAAACTCATTTCGGTGGGTTGCGAGGCCACGCCTAACTTGTCCAGCAAACGGATGAAGTTGGGATAGGTCCAATCGTTGAAGACGATGAAACCAGTATCGATGGCAAAGCGTTCGCCCTTCACCTCGACGTCAACCGTGTGGCTATGGCCGCCAATCCAGTCACTTGCCTCGAATACGGTGACATCATGCTGACGGTTGAGCAGGTAGGCGCAGGTCAACCCGGAGATACCGCTACCGATGATCGCTATTCTCATGAAGATTCTTCTGTGACGGGACGCGCCATGAGTTTGCCCAGCGCCAGTTGCAGGCGTTGAGGCAGTGCAGCCAATAGACGGAGGGCGGCAATGAATGGCCCGGGAAAGGCGATCTCCAGCGGACGTCTTTCCAGCCGGGTGGCGATGTAGACGGCAGCCTTGCGCACAGGCCAACGCATCGGCATCGGGAAATCGTTCTGTTGCGTGAGCGGCGTATCGACGAAGCCCGGGCTGACGAGTGTGACGTCGATGCCCTCGTGTGCAACGTCGATGCGCAGCGACTGAAACAGGTAACGCATAGCCGCTTTCGAGGCGCCATAAGCCTCGGCCCGAGGTAAAGGCAGGTAGGTGACCGAGCTACTTACCGCCACCAGGTGCGGTCGCTGCGCCTTGCGCAACAGCGGTAGGGCTGCTTCCACGCAGTAGGCCGCGGAAAACAAATTGGCCCGCATCACGCGTTCAATCATGCTGGCTTCAAAGAGGCCGGCGTCCAGGTATTCACAGGTGCCAGCGTTCAGGATGACCTGATCCAGGTAGCCCCAGGCTTGCTCGATTCGCTTGCCCATGGCTTGAACCTGACTTGGATCGGTCAGGTCGCCCGGCAGAAGAAGTACCTGTTGCGGATGATCTGTTTGTAGTTTTTCCAGGGCCTTTGCATTACGCGCGCTGACGGCTAGAAAATGACCTTGGGCCAGCAGAATCTCCGCCAGCGCGGCGCCTATGCCGCTGCTTGCGCCGGTGAGCCAGATACGTTTCATATCAGTCTCCCTTTCAGCCAGCCAATCGCGGTCCCCATCAATGGCAGGTGCTCATAAAGCAGAGCGCCGGCATCGAAATAGTCGCGATGCTGGTACACCTTCTCGTGCCAAAGCAGGTACGAGCAGCCAACGACTTTTATCCGTTGGCCACGGCGCAGGCGAGGGTGGTGATAATGCATGGTCCAACGTAGATAACCCATGCCGTCCTGTACCTGGTCATAGCCGTGAAACGTGAAACCAAGCTCGCCGACGTTGGCGTATAGCGCTGTGAAATAATCCTGCAGCGCTGCAAGGCCCTGGATCTCATGGAGCGGATCACTGAAGCGAACATCGTGGCTGTACAGGTTCTTGAGTTTGTGCAAATTGCTGGCGTCCAGTGCTGCAAAGTCGCTGGCGAAACATCGCAGGAAGTCAGACACGTTGCGACCTCACTGCCGGCAGGTGCTTGGAGAAATTCAGCGTCCACGGGTGTCTTCTGGTGAAGTGGACAGTCTCTGCCGGGCAATTCGCGCCACCAAAAAGGTCTTTTTGCCTGGATGAGGGGCTGATCCGTATTTGGCCAGTGCCAGCGGTGTCGACCATGAAACCCCTCCTTTTTCTTGTACATAGATAAACTTTTGTACAGCTTTTTAAAGAATAGGGTGAATGCTGTACAAGTCAATTTTTTTGTACAGCTTTTTCTGCGGTTGACCGGGTCAAGAGGGCTGGGAGGGAAATGGCTGCTTTTCACTGCAGACATCACCTGTCTCTCTCAGATCGCTACGCAGGATTGGGTGGTGGGGGCATGCTTTTCTTTAAGCCAGCCTCTCCATCAGGTCGATTGGCTCTGCGGCGCAGTGGCGTCTAGATGTACTACCCACCAGAAGGTGATCTGGATGCAGCTACTTGAAAAAAAAGCAGCCAGGCCTACCGCGCCTTCTCTCGCAAGGAGTGCTTTCGTTCGAACATCTGGGCGATCTGTTGGAGAGAGACTTCTGCCAGTCACCGAAGCTTGCGCGTACTCATTAAACATCGCCGAAGAGCCCGTGTTTAAAAGCGCTGAAGGAAACTTCATGCAAGCTACAAGACCTTGCGCCGTTGCCTACGCGTACGCCAGAATCCGCCGGCTTGTGCGCCTTGAGGGCCATCGGTAACTTGGTTCGCGTCACTGCCCATCAGTGATCGGGTTTAGTAGCCCGGCCAAGGTATAGCGGTCGCATGAGCATCATCAATCAGGTATCTGCCTGCGCTTGATGGTAGCTGTGCGCATGGCGTCCTCGGACGCGCCGGTTTTTGCTTTCCCTTGCCGGTCTACTAACTTGCGCACAGCTGCCACCCTATCGTTTAGTAGCGAGATGGTTGCGGCCCTTCTTAACAAGGGAGCATCTATGTTCAAGGTAACGCCAAACCCGCCGGAAACCGATCCGGCATCCCCGTACGAACCCGACTCCAAAAAACTCAACGAAGCCGCCGAACGCGCCCTCGACTTTCACTTCCCCTCAACCGCCGACATCAAAGCCACACCGCGCACCGTCAGCACCCTCTTCACCGTCGACCCTGAGGTGACGCTCGAAACCCTGGCCGTTTATTTAGTCGAGACCCTGGCCTCGGTCGATGTAATGGTCCATCAGTTGGTCGATCACCTCGACGGTGAATCGCGCAATGCGTTGCTGGGCATTTCCAACAGCGTGATGCTGGCGGAGATCACGGCGAATCGGGTGCTGGATCAGATTGACCCACCCGAGTAGCCGAGCAGTGAATTGCGCAGCGGCCCGAAAATGAGGCCGCTGTGCATCGTCATCCACTTCAAATCAGAGCTGCTACGCTTGTAAAGACTTCGGTAACCCGTTTGTTTCCGCGTGCCCAGGCGAGTCGGTTTCATTGGGCGAGGGAGTGGACATGACCGCGCGTAAAAGCAAGCCTGCCAAGGCTAAGACCCGCAAATCCGCCGTTGCCATCGAGGAAGCGGTTTTTCGTTCGCGCAAGGAGCGCATGAGTGCCGGTGAGCGATTACGCGAGAGCGTGCCGCACTCGCTGCACGCCACCTGGAAACCGCCGCGCAAACACCGCGACCCGATTGATTTGCTGGAAGAGTCCAACCGCTATCGGCTGCCCAATCTGGTGCCCGTGCGCTACGGGCGCATGTTGCGCAGCCCGTTCACTTTTTTGCGCGGCTCGGCGGGGTTGATGGCCCACGACCTGGCCAAGACGCCAACCACAGGTATCGAGGTGCAGGCCTGCGGCGATTGTCACCTGTTGAATTTCGGGTTGTTCGCCACGCCTGAGCGCAATCTGATTTTTGACATCAACGACTTCGACGAAACCCTGCCCGCGCCTTGGGAATGGGATGTGAAACGGCTGGCGATCAGTTTTGTGGTGGCGGCGCGGGACAACCGGGTCAGCGATAAAGCGGCAGCGGCCACCGCTATGGAATGCGTACGTGCGTACCGCTTACGCCTGCGCAAACTTTCGAAGTTGAGCCCGCTGGAGCTCTGGTATGAACGCCTGGATGCCCAGACGATCATCGACATGGCGCCCAACGCCGAAGTCAAAAAGTTTCGCGAACAAGTAATGGCCAAGGCCCGGCTGCGGGTCGGCGATTACCTCTATCCCAAGATCAGCAGCGAAGTGGCGGGGCGTCGCAGGCTGATCGACCAGCCACCGATTCTTTATCACGTGGATGAACAGAATTTCGTGGAGCGCGCCCGTGAGGCGCTGCAGGATTATCGACTGTCATTACCCCATGAACGGCGTGTGCTGTTTGATCGTTATCGTCTTGAGGACATTGCGGTCAAAGCGGTGGGGATCGGCAGCGTCGGGACCTATTGTTTTGTCGGTCTGTTTTTTTCCGCGGAAAACCATCCGTTGCTTCTGCAATTCAAAGAGGCCTGTCCTTCGGTGCTGGCGCCTTACGCGGGCAAGAGCGAATTCGACAATCAGGGGCAGCGCGTGGTCACCGGGCAACGGTTGATGCAGTCCTCAAGTGACATTTTTCTGGGCTGGACACGCGGCCAGAATGGCCGGCACTTTTTTGTTCGCCAGTTGCGCGACATGAAAATGTCGGCACCCATCGAAGGCATTACGGCGGCGCGTTTGAAGCGCTACGCCGAGTGGTGCGGTCAGACGCTGGCCCGTGCCCACGCCAAATCCGGGGATGCGGCGCTCATCAGCGGATATCTGGGGAAAACGGATTCGTTCGATCAGGCCATCGGCAAGTTTGCCGTGGCCTATGCCGATCAGAATGCCAAGGACTATGCAGCGCTGTTGGCCGCGGAGAGGTCCGGGCGGATCACAGCGCTGATGGAAGAGGAATGAGGAACGCTTAGCGGCCGTGAGCCGCGTCTGCCAGTTGACTGGTATCGACCCGGACAAACACCGAGTCGCCGACCGCCGTCAGCACGTCCCCGGCGAACACCTCGCAGATGACGCGGGTCTTGCGCCCGACTTCGCCTTCGACTTTCGCCCGCAGGACCAACGGAATACCCATGGGCGTCGGTTTGATGAACTTGATGCCAAGGTTGCCGGTGACGCAATTGATGCGCGGCAGGCTGGCGACTTCACGGTTTTCCGCCCGGTAGTGATAGGCCATGGCCGCCCAGTTGGAATGGCAGTCGACCAGCATCGCGATCAAGCCGCCGTAGACCAGATCCGGCCAGCCGCAGTACATGGGATCGGGCACGTGCTCGGCGACGACGTGCACGCCGTCTTCATGCCAATGGCTCTTGATGTGCAGCCCGTGGGGATTGCTGCTGCCGCAGCCGTAGCAAACGCCATCGGGTGCGGCGGTGTCTTGCAGGGAGGTGTTGAGGTTGGACATGTCTTGATGATCCGGAAAAATGTAAGTCTTGGTGTAAATACCTGTAGGAGCGAGCTTGCTCCGGGCGGCGATCCGACGATGGCGGTGTATAAGTCGCCATCGATGTTGGATGTGCCGGCCTCATCGCGGGCAAGCCCGCTCCCACAGGGTTTTTGGGTGTAGCTAAATTTTTGCCAATGCCTGCGCCAGATCTGCGCGCAGGTCTTCGACATCCTCGACCCCAACGGACAGCCGCACCAGCGCATCGCCGATGCCCAGTTCTGCGCGGGTGTCGGCGGGGATGGTGGCGTGGGTCATGATGGCCGGGTGTTCGATCAGGCTTTCCACGCCGCCGAGGCTTTCGGCCAGGGCGAAGATCTGCACGTTTTCAAGGAAGCGTCTGGAGCCGGCCAGGTCGGTGTTGAGGTCGACCGAGATCATCCCGCCGAAGCCGCGCATTTGCTTGCGCGCCAATTCGTGCTGCGGGTGCGAGGGCAGGCCCGGGTAGTAGACGCGCGCCACTTGCGGCTGACGTTCCAGCCATTGCGCGAGGTCCAGCGCGTTGCTGCAATGGCGCTCCATGCGCAGTGCGAGGGTCTTCACGCCGCGCAGGGTGAGGAAGGCGTCGAACGGCCCGGCGATGGCGCCCACTGCGTTTTGCAGGAAGCCCAGGCGCTCGGCCAGTTCCGCATTCTGACCAACCACGGCGATGCCGCCGATCACGTCGGAGTGGCCGTTCAGGTACTTGGTGGTCGAGTGCAGCACGATGTCGAAGCCCAGCTCCAGCGGACGCTGAATCCATGGGCTGGCGAAAGTGTTGTCAGCCACGCAGATGATGCCGCGGTCGCGGCAGGTGCGGGCGATGGCAGCGAGGTCGGTGAGGCGCAGCAGGGGATTGCTCGGCGTTTCGACCATGACCATGCGGGTGTCGTCCTGCAACGCCGCTTCGAAGGCGGCCGGGTCGGTCAGGTCGACGAAGCTGAAACGGTGTCCGGCGCTGCGCTGACGCACCTTGTCGAACAGGCGGAAGGTGCCGCCATACAGATCATTGCCCGAGACGATGTGCGAACCGGCGTCGAGCAGTTCGAGCACGGTGGAGATCGTCGCCAGTCCCGAGGCGAAGGCAAAGGCCTGGGTGCCGCCTTCGAGATCCGCCACGCAGCGCTCCAGCGCCCAGCGTGTCGGGTTGTGCGAGCGCCCGTAGTCGAGGCCTTTGTGCACGCCGGGGCTCTGTTGCAAATAGGTCGAGTTGGCATAGATCGGCGGCATCAGCGCGCCGGTGGAAGGGTCCGGCGATTGTCCCGCGTGGATCACCCGGGTTGCGAAGCCGTGTGGCGCGGCATTTTTATCGTGCTGACTCATGCAAGGGATCTCCGTAAATGATTGAGCATGTCGACCCGGGTAATCAGGCCGTGGAAGCCGGAGGCGTCTTTGATGATCGCCACCAGCCCGAGGTCGAGCACCGCTTCAAGTTGCGCCAGGCTGGCGTCGGGCGGCAGGGTTTGCAGTTTGTCGGTCATCGCGCTGGTCACCGTCATGCGGAAGTGCGAAGCGCCTTTCTGCACGCCCAGCAGGATGTCGGATTCGTCGATCACACCCACCAGTTGCTGCCCATTCACCAGCACCGGCAGTTGCGACACGTCCGCCAGGCGCATGCGCTGGAACGCGGTGAGCAGGGTGTCGTCGGGGCCGACGCTGATCACCCGGCCATCCTCGAAACGCCGTGCGATCAGGTCGCGCAAATCGCCGTAGCGCTTGCTTTGCAGCAGGCCCTGATCGCTCATCCATTGATCGTTGTAGACCTTCGACAGGTAACGGGTGCCGGTGTCGCAGACGAAGCTGACCACCCGTTTCGGCTCGGTTTGCTCGCGGCAGTAACGCAACGCGGCGGCGAGCAGGGTGCCGGTCGACGAGCCGCCGAGAATGCCTTCGGCGCGTAATAACTGGCGGGCGTGATCGAAGCTTTCTTCGTCGCTGATGGAGTAGGCGTGGCGCACGCTCGACAGGTCGGCGATCGACGGAATGAAGTCTTCGCCGATGCCTTCCACCGCCCAGGAGCCGGGCGTGCCGAGGGTGCCGCTACGGCTGTATTCAGCCATCACCGAACCGACCGGGTCGGCCAGCACCATTTCCAGGTTTGGTTGCACGCGTTTGAAGAAACGGGTCAACCCGGTCAGCGTGCCGGCCGAGCCGACGCCGACGACAATCGCGTCCACATCATGCTGGGTCTGCGCCCAGATCTCCGGCGCGGTGCTGCATTCGTGGGCCAGCGGGTTGGCCGGATTGTTGAACTGGTCGGCGAAGAAGGCGTCGGGAATTTCTGCTGCCAGGCGCCCGGCGACGTCCTGGTAATAATCCGGATGACCCTTGCCGACATCGGAACGGGTGATGTGCACTTCGGCGCCCATGGCCTTGAGGTGCAGGACTTTTTCCGTGGACATTTTGTCCGGCACCACCAGCACCACCCGATAGCCCTTGGCGCGGCCGACCAGCGCCAGGCCCAGGCCGGTGTTGCCGGCGGTGGCTTCGACGATGGTGCCGCCGGGCTTGAGGCGACCATCGCGCTCGGCCTCGTCGATCATCGCCAGGCCGATGCGGTCCTTGATCGAACCGCCGGGGTTCTGTGATTCGAGCTTGAGAAACAGGGTACAGGGGCCGGTATCGAAACGGCTGACACGCACCAGTGGCGTATTGCCGATCAGTTCGAGCACGGCAGGGCGGGAGTCGTTCGGCATGTCGTCACCTCGCTGCGTGGATCCTCGGTGGGAGGCCAGAAACCGGCGATGAGTTGTTGTACCGGTCGCGGCAATGCATCGTCTGGACCATAGGCCTTGATCGCCGCACTCGCAACCATCTGCGCGAAAGTACCCCCGACATTGGGGAAATTCCCTGTGAATGGTTGGCTTTATGGGGAGTGTTGCGGGTGAAAGATGTGCCTAGAGAGTGGCCATGATCATGGCCAGATTGACCTGTTGCATGAGCTCGGTAATGGTCGACAGGCTCCCGGCTTGCAGGGTGGCCATGAGCAAGGCCTGGGGCGGCGTGAGGGCCAGAGCCGCCAGGGGTTGGATATCCGGCATGACCCGTTCTGCAATGCCGATGGCGGTGAGGGTGGCTGCGGTCACCATGGCCGCCGCTGCCGCCGCGGATATCGCCACCATGACGATCACGATGGCTGCCAGCGCAGCCATCAAAACTGTCAGCGTTGTTTCCCCCGCCATGACCACCTCCGTCGCCGATTGCGCCACTGGGGATGCGTGTGAACATCCCCCGGCGAGTTCAGCCAAAGCAAGGCGCGGGCCAACAGTCGGCAGCGTCGATAACGCGGCTAGCGAAACCGCTGCGGGATGGCCTCGGCATACGGATAGAAAGAAAACCACGGTTTGGCTTCGTCGATGACTCGTTGCACCGACGGACGTTGGGTCAAACGTTCGAAGTAGGCGCTCAAGTGCCGGCAATCGTCGGGGAAGGGTACGAGGGTGCTGGCATAGAACAGCGCGGGGGTGGCGGCACAATCGGCCAGGCTGAAGTCCGGGCTGGCCACCCAGGTTCGCGAGGCCAGCTGACGGTCGAGCATGCCGTAGGCGGTCAACAGGCTGGCGCGTTGTTTGCTCAGGTCGCCGTTGGTGGCGAACAAGCGATCAGCGACGATCTGTTGCATCGGCGTCTGGACGTGCAGGTCGAAAAACCGGTCCCACAGACGAACCTGCAACGCCGTGTCCCAATCACTGGGCAGCAGGCAATGTTGTCCGGCGTAAAAGCGGTCCAGGTATTCGATGATGATGCTCGACTCTGCCAGGCCCTGCGGGTTTCGCTGGTCACGGATGACCGGGAACTTGCAGAGCGGCCATAGCGCTTGCAGTTCTGCGCGGTCAGCTTCATTGGAGAGATCGATGATCCTGGGTTCGAATTCGATGGCGTATTCGTAAAGCGCGACCAGCACTTTGTGGCAGTACGACGACAGCGGATGGTAGTACAGGGTCAGAGGCATTTTTAGCTCCTCGGTACGGGGGGTGAAATGCAGTATCGACCATCGCTCGACACCCTGCGATGTTCGAGACGAGAGGCAAAATCGATGAAAACCCGCTGGGTGGATTTTCAAATACCGCGCTTGTCCGTACCTCTGTGCGACAACCCTTATCCCTGCACGAAAACTACTTTCACCTCGTTTGATAATCGCGCCTCGAAATGTTTTAAGAGTTTCACGATTCATTCGACGTGACCCTTTCGAGTGGCGCTGGCCGCTCTGATTTTCCACCCGCCGCTTCGACGTTCTGATGCTGATGGTCATCCATCGGGCGGGTGATTTTGCGCGCCTGTGAATGGGCGGCAGTACCTAAAAAAACAAGAATTCACCCAGGAGCACCGTATGTTCAACCGAGCAATCCCCACCGCAATCCTCATGGCCACCAGTTCCTTATGTGCGCAGGCCGCCGACAGCCACGGTTTTCTCGAAGACAGTAAAGCCACGCTTTCGATGCGCACCTTGTACTTCAACAGCGACAACCGCGACGGGGCAGCAGACCCTTCGAAAACCGAAGAGACCGCACAGGGTTTCGTGCTGCGCTACGAGTCCGGCTTTACCCAAGGCACGGTCGGTTTCGGGCTCGATGCCCAGGCATTGCTCGGGGTGACGCTGGACAGCGGACGCGGGCGCCACGTCGGCAGCGGCATGATCCCGAGTGACGGCGACGATGCGGCTGATTCCTGGAGCAGTTTCGGCCCGACCGCGAAAATGCGCCTGGGTAAAACCGAGTTGCGCTACGGCACATTGCTGCCAAAACTGCCAATCCTGATCTCCAACGATGCCCGTGTGTTGCCGCAGTCATTCACCGGCACCCAGATCACTTCGAAAGACATCGATGGCCTGACCCTGACCAGCGGTTTGCTGGAGCAGGCCGTGGGGCGCGCCTCGACGGATCGCACCGGATTGTCGGTCGCAGGTGCCACTCGGGATAGCAACAAGTTCTATTTCGCCGGGGGCGACTACGAGGTCACCAAGACGCTCAAGGCCCAGTATTACTTCGCGCAGCTGGAGGATTTCTACAACCAGAACTTCTTCGGCCTGACTCACTTGCTGCCGATCGACAGCGCCAGTTCGATCACCACCGACCTGCGTTATTTCCGCACCACATCGACCGGCGCCAACAGCTCCGCCGCTGGCCGTGCGCAGGGCTATCGAGCATCGGGTTACACCGAAGACAACAACGGTGAAATCGACAACAACACCTGGGCCGCGATGATCACTTATGCCAATGGCGGGCATGCGGTCACGCTGGGGTATCAAGAGGTCGGTGATGGCAGCAACTTCGTCCAGCCCAACCAGGGCAGCCTGCCGGATAAAGGCGCTGGTGGCGGCAGCGTCTACCTGCCCACCGACCGCATGATCCAGAGCTTCACCCGCGCCGGAGAGCAGACCCGTTTCGGTCAGTACACCTACGACTTCGCTGCACTGGGCGTACCGGGGCTGAAAGCGTCGATCGTGTACCTGAAGGGCACCGACATCAAAGTGCAGAACGCCGGCGACCAGTCCGAATGGGAGCGCGACATGACCCTGGACTACGTGATTCAGTCGGGCACGTTCAAGAACGTCGGCTTCTCGCTGCGTAACGGCCAGTCGAACACCGACGCGGGGCGTGATGTGGATCAGAGCCGCTTCATCATCAACTATGCGATTCCGTTGTTGTGATGCCAGGGACCGTGTAGGGCTTTGAACACTACAAAACCTTGTGGGAGCGGGCTTGCCCGCGATGAGGCCATTACCTCCAACATCAACGGTGGCTGACACGCCGCCATCGCGGGTAAACCCGCTCCCACAGGATCACCGTCGCATACAGATCTGTGGCCACAGGTATTGCCCAAAACATCAACCTTTGGACGAAGGCATATCCGCAGGTGATTTTTTCAGACGATACGCCAGCGCCGGGCGGGTCATGCCCAGCAGGCGGGCCGCTTCCGAGACGTTCTGCTGGCTGCGCTCCATGGCCGCGTGAATCAGCGCGTCTTCCACCGAATCCAGCGCGATACCGCTGTCGATGATCGTGTCGATCCAGTTCTGGCCGGGCGTGGGCGTCGATTTCACCAACCGTCCGTCACTGGCCAAGCCAATGCTTTCGGCCATCTGCGGCGAATGCGGGAAGAGGGCGTCGACGGTGATGCTCTGGTTCTCGTCGGTGATGATCACGCCGCGTTCCATCAGGTTTTCCAACTCGCGGATGTTGCCGGGCCAGTCGTAGTTCAGGCACATCTGCAAGGCCCGGTCGGACAGGCCGAGGGTCTTTTTCCGGTAGCTGGCGTGCAGTTTTTCCAGGAAGTGTTCGATCAGCAACGGGATGTCTTCACGACGCTCGCGCAGGGCCGGAATTCGCACCGGAAACACGTTCAGGCGATAGAACAGGTCGGCGCGAAAGCGTCCTTGCTTGACGGCATTTTCCAGGTCTTCATGGGTTGCCGTGATGACCCGCACATCGACCTTTCTGGTCTGCGAATCACCGACGCGTTCCAACTCCTGCTCCTGTAAAACCCGCAGCAGCGAGGCTTGCGCGCGCGGGGTCAATTCAACGATTTCATCGAGAAACAGCGAGCCGCCGTTGGCCCGCTCGAAGCGGCCCATGCGCGACTGCTGGGCGCCGGTGTAGGCGCCTTTTTCCACGCCGAACAGTTCGGCTTCGATCAGGTCTGGCGGGATGGCGGCGCAGTTCAACGCGATGAAAGGTCCACCGGCGCGCTCACTGCGCAAATGCAGGCTGCGGGCGATGACTTCCTTGCCCACGCCGGTTTCGCCCAACAGCAGCACCGAAGCCTTGCCCAACGCCACTTTGTCGATCAGTGAACAGGTTCGGCGGTAGATCGCTGACTGGCCGATGCCGTAGAACTTGCCGGCCTCGATCTGCAGACGCTGGCGCATGTTGGCCACTTGCACTTGCAGCGCTTGCAGCTCATCGATGATCGGGTCGCTCTGGAAGTACCGCATGATCTCTTCGGCATCGTCCCACTGTTCGGCGGGCTTGCCGATGATCCGGCACTGGGCATCGCCGCAACCGCGGCAGCTGACTTCCTTGTAGATGATCTGCCGACCGAGGAAAAACGAGCTGTAGCTGATGGCGTAGCCGAGCAGCATCCAGCACACCGGTTGCTCGGAATGCAGGTTCTCGGTCTGGCAGTTCTCCACCTCGAAAGAGTCCTGCCACTCGATGTCGGCGTAGAACTGCCCGTTCGCCAGATCGATGTCGATCGCCTGCGGTCGCACGTTGACCATGCCTTTGAGCGAGTGCAATTGCGGGCCGGTGAAGAACATTTCCAGGTCGCTGCCCTGGGGCCGCAGTTTGCGCGCCAGTTCGGCGTCCTTGAGCCCGGACTGGTAGCCCAGGCGCATGAAAAACCCTTTGGCGCGTTCGACGCCAAGCATTTCGATCAGCTCGCGTCTGCACGACGCCATCATCGACACCTGGATCAACAACATGCGTTGTTCGTCCAGCCAGATTTTGCCCTCGGTCCCGTGAAAGCGAACCTGGTCGCTCAGGTCCTTCAGCGACGGCGGGTGCTGGGAAGCCTTGTACGTGGTGATCATTCAGTGCGCCCCGATTGTAGTTATGTTGGGGATGGAGATGCGTTCCGCTCAGGCTATGGCGGTTTGTTTACGCATCCTGGCGACCGGTGTTTTTCAGGCAAGGCAAGGTCGGTTTTCCTTTTTCTAAGCGGCCTGAAACCGAGCGAAATGTCAATCGCCGAATGATTGGTCATTTGCTCGAAGGGCTTGAAGACGATTGAGCAAATGATCAATTGGCCGGTCGGCTGGCCTGGCAGTCAACGATGTCCTGGTCACTCGCTAATAACCAATATAAGAATTAACTATTTGTTTTTAAACCAATAAAACAATCATTCCGAGCGTTTTTGCAGCGCTGGCACCCTTGTTGCTCCGTACCCCGAACATAACAAGGGAGTACCCGAGCATGAGCCAGCCCGCCAACCCATTCGATCAGATGCCGCGCTACATCCGCGTCCGCAGCGGACCTGACGACACCTTCGTCGAATTCGATTTCGCCATCGGCTTTCCCGACCTGTTTGTCGAGCTGGTATTGCCGCGCCAGGCGTTCCGCCAGTTTTGCGAAAACAACCGGGTGCAGCACATGGACGCGCAGATGTGCGCGGCCCTCGACGCCGATGCGCGCAAGTGGCGTTACGGCGAAACCCGCGACGCCGACCAAGCCGATCAACACCCCACAGAACAATAACCACAGGAGTCCACTCCATGAGTGTCGAGATCAAGACGACCACCGTCGAGACGATCCGCAACACCTTCAGCCACACGCGTCGCCGGTTTGGCGACAAGGTTGCCAGCCGCTATCAGGAAGCCAGTTTCGATCTGGAGTCGGCGACCAATTTTCATTACCGGCCATTGTGGCAGCCCGACAAACTGCTCAACGATGCCACCCGCACTGCGGTGGTGATGGCCGACTGGTACGCCGTCAGCGATCCGCGTCAGTACTACTACGGCGCCTACGTCCAGGCCCGGGCCAAGATGCAGGAAAACGCCGAGCACGATTACGCCTTCTGCGAAAAGCGCGACATGCTCGCCGGTCTGTCTGCGGCGAATGTCCAGCTGATCAGCAAGCTGCTGTTGCCCCTGCGCCACGCCGAGATGGGCGCCAACATGAACAACAGCAACATCGCCGCCGACGGCTTCGGCACCAGCGTCACGCAGATGCACATGTTCCAGGCCATGGACCGCCTCGGCATCGCCCAGTATCTGTCGCGGATCGGTCTGATGCTCGATGACGGCGACGTGTTGCTGCTGGCCCAGGCCAAACAGCAGTGGCTCAACGATGCGGCGTGGCAAGGCATGCGTCGCTATGTCGAGGACACGCTGGTGGTGCGTGACTGGTTCGAATTGACCGTGGCGCAGAACCTGGTCAGCGATGGCCTGGTGTACCCGTTGCTGTTCCACAAACTCGACGAGCAACTGTCGGCCAACGGCGCCGGTCAGGTCGGCATGCTGACCGAGTTCATGCGCCTGTGGTTTGCCGAAAGCCAGCGCTGGGTCGATGCGCTGCTCAAAACAGTGGTCAACGAAAGCCCGGCCAACAAGGCACGGGTGCAAGGCTGGGTCGATCACTGGAGTGCCCGTTCCATCGAGGCGCTGCGGCCCTTGGCGGCGATGGGCCTCGACGCGTCCGCACTGGATGCTGTCTGCACCGAGTTCAGCGCACGCCTGAAGAAACTTGGCCTGGCAGGAGAACGCGCATGACTTCCCTCGTTTACATGAACCTGCAGGACACCGACTACGCGCGTTCGATCGTCGACGCGATTGTCCAGGACAACCCCCACGCCGAGATCCAGCACCAGCCATCGATGATCCGCATCGAGGCCGAGGGCCGTCTCGACATCCGCCGCGAAACGGTCGAGCAACTCACCGGCAGCGTCTGGGACATCCAGGAAATGCTGATGTACGTGATCACCCTGGGCGGCAACGTCGTGGAAGAGGACGACAGCTTTTCCCTGTACTGGAACAGCTGATCGGAACCGACCGCCGTTCGATCCATAACAAGAATTCGGGAGCGCCATCATGGCCGTGAAAAAACGCCTCAATGCCAAAGACAAATACCGCTGCATGACTCGTGACCTCGACTGGGAACCCAGCTACCAGACCCACGAGGACATCTACCCGCACGAGCGCTTTGAAGGGATCAAGATCACCGACTGGGACAAGTGGGAAGACCCGTTCCGCCTGACCATGGACACCTACTGGAAGTACCAGGCCGAGAAAGAGAAAAAACTCTACGCGATCTTCGATGCGTTCTCGCAAAACAACGGCCATACCACGCTGTCGGACGCCCGCTATGTCAACGCGCTGAAGCTGTTCCTGTCCGGTGTCACGCCGCTGGAATATCAGGCCTACCAAGGTTTCGCCCGGGTTGGCCGGCAGTTCAGCGGCGCCGGTGCGCGCATTGCCTGCCAGATGCAGGCCATCGACGAACTACGCCACGTGCAGACTCAGATTCACGCGATGAGTCACTACAACAAGCACTTCAACGGCCTGCATGATTTCGCGCATATGCACGACCGCGTGTGGTTCCTCTCGGTGCCCAAGTCGTTCTTCGAAGACGCGCGCACGGCGGGACCGTTCGAGTTCCTCACGGCAATCTCGTTCTCGTTCGAGTACGTGCTGACCAACCTGTTGTTCGTGCCGTTCATGTCCGGAGCGGCGTTCAACGGCGACATGGCCACGGTCACCTTTGGCTTCTCGGCACAATCCGACGAAGCGCGACACATGACCCTGGGCCTGGAAGTGATCAAGTTTCTGCTGGAGCAGCACGAAGACAACGTGCCGATCATCCAGCGCTGGATCGACAAGTGGTTCTGGCGCGGCTACCGCCTGCTGACGCTGGTGGGAATGATGATGGACTACATGTTGCCGAACAAAGTCATGTCCTGGTCCGAAGCCTGGGGCGTGTATTTCGAAGAGGCGGGCGGGGCGCTGTTCAAGGACCTGGAGCGCTACGGCATCCGTCCGCCCAAGCACGTCGAAGAGGCGAACATCGCCAAGGACCACGTCAGCCACCAGGCCTGGTCGATCTTCTACCAATACAGCCAGGCGACCAACTTCCACACCTGGATGCCCACCGACGAGGAGCTGGACTGGCTGTCGTCCAAATATCCCGACACCTTCGACAAGATCTACCGCCCGCGCTTCGAGCACTGGCGTGCGCTGCAAGAGAAGGGCGAGCGTTTCTACAACCCGACCTTGCCGATGCTCTGCCAGATCTGCCAGATCCCGCTGTCGTTCGGCGAGCCGGACGACCAGACCACCCTCAGCCATCGCAGCGCCGAACACGAAGGCGAGCGTTATCACTTCTGCTCTCAGGGTTGCTGCGACATTTTCGAGTACGAGCCGACCAAGTACATCCAGGCCTGGCTGCCGGTGCACCAGATCCTGCAGGGCAACTGCGGTGGCGGCGATGTCGAGTCGGTGGTGCGCGACTACTACAACATCAATCCCGGCCAGGACAACTTCGAATACCTCGGATCCACCGAGCACCGCCGCTGGCAGGACTGGCACCCGAACGATCGCAACAGCGCGCCGGTGGCACCCGTTGATCCTGACCTGCTCAAGGCCGGTTGAGCACTGCTGCCAATGTGGGAGCGGGCTTGCTCGCGAATGCCACGTCCCACCCAACACGTGCGGGTCTGACACACCACCCCGCGAACAAGC